>NZ_JBIAJH010000002.1:0-73620 GCF_042871845.1 Streptomyces sp. NPDC005533
CACAACAGCGGCTACCCCATGCCAGCCACACCCGACTCCCCTGGGTGTCCCGATCTTACGAATGACCCGAATCAACCCACGAAGAAAGGTATGGACGCCCATGCCCGCCAGCAGCCGCGGGGGCAGCGCCTCGCCGAGGAGGCGGGCCGCGAGGAGGGCCATGAGGATGGGCCCGGTGTTCACGAGCAGGGACGCCGTTCCCGCGTCGACCAGACGCTCACCCCAGTTCAGGGCGACCGTGTAGCCGCCGAACCACACCACGCCCGACACCAGGATTCCGCGCCGGGCCCCGCGGGGCGGCAGCCCTTGACGGCGGACGAGGAGCAGGACGGCGAGCACCAGCGAGGCGGCCAGCAGCCTGCCGAGGGCGAGGGCCCCGGGGGAGTAGGCGGCGCCCGCGCTGCGGATGGAGACGAAGGCGGAGGCCCAGGCGAACACCGTGAAGGAGACGGCGCCGATCGTGAGCACGTGGGGAGGGATTCGACCCGAGCGGAACGTCATACCCGCACCCTACGACCGCAACATTTCGTTGTCGACCGAAATATCGATCCGGATGCTCAGGGTCAGGTCCACGCCTCCGGGGTGAGCCCGAGCAGATCGCCGAAGGCCCGCTCCCCGGCCCGGGTCACCTCCAGGGCCCGTCCGCCGCCGGCCGGGCGCACCACCCATTCCTCGCCCACGGCGTGCGCGCACAGCCGCGCCCCGGTGATGCCGCCCAGGTGGCGGCGCCGCTCGGTCCAGTCGAGGCAGGAACTCGCCAGCGGCCTGCGCCCCTCGTGGTCGAGGCCGATGCCCGCCCGCGCGCACCAGGACCGGCCGTCGTCGGTCAGCTCGAAGACGCCCTCCGTGCGCAGCAGTCCGCGCCGCTCCATCGCGTCGGTCACCGCCATGCCGAACCGCCCCGCGAAGTGGTCGTAGCAGGTTCGGGCGCGGGCCAGCGGGTCCGGGGCGGCGACCACGGGGACCGCGTGCGCCGCGTCCCGGTCCGGGATCGCGTACGAGGCGAGCTGGTCGACGAGGCGGGCGGTCGCGGCGTCCGCGATGCGCACGTAGCTGTGGCGGCCCTGCCGTTCGGTCACGCAGATGCCCGCGTCGAGCAGCCGGGACAGATGTCCGCTGACGGTGGACGGCGCGACCGCGGTCATCCGGGCCAGCTCGCCGGCCGTCCAGGCCCGGCCCTCCAGCAGCGTCATGCAGATGGCGGCCCGCGTCTCGTCGGCCAGGGCCGAGGCGAAAGCGGCGAGACGGGCGGCGGGCGCCGGCTCGTCTGCCGGCGTGCCGGCCTGCGAGGTGTTCATGCGTCCAGGATGCCTCATGATTTCGGCCTGCACCGAACCATCCCACTATCGGAGGGTCCGGGGGAGGCCCTCTGTCGTGTCGGTGCTTCCCGCGCCACACTGATCGCCTCGGGGCAGGACGCCCCGTCACGAGGAGGGTGGTGGGGAGTTGTCGCGTGGATCCGCGGAGCAGCCCGCTCCGGACGTACGACCCGCGGTCTGGGAGACGTACGGGCCGGCCGATCTCAGCGCCGTGCCGGTCTTCGCCGGCGGGTTCATCAACTTCGGCTTCTGGCAGTCCGTCGATCTCGAACGGCCGCTGTCGCAGGGTGACCGGATCCGGAGCGAGCAGGACCTCTACCGGCACGTGCTCGACGCGGCCGCCCCCGCGGGCGGCCGGGCCGTGGAGATCGGGTGCGGTCTCGGCCTCGGCTGCGCCCTCGCCCTCGACGAGTACGGGCCAGAGGCGATGACCGGCGTGGACATCCACCCCCAGCAACTCCAGCGGGCCCGCGAGGCGAACTCCGCACACCTCGAAGCCCGGCCGCACCGGCTGCGGTTCGTCCTCGGGGCGGCGGAGGACCTGCCGCTCGGCGACGCGGAGTTCGACTCCCTCTTCAGCGTCGAGGCGGCCCAGCACTTCCCGGACCTGTCGGCGTTCGCCCGGGAGGCGGCGCGGGTCCTGCGCCCCGGTGGGCGGGTGGCGGTCGCCAGCTTCTTCACCGTCGACGGCGCACCCTCGCACGCGGAGCGGCTCGCGGGGCTCCTCGACTCGTTCGCCAGCGGCCTGGACATCGCCCGCCCCGTCTCCCGCCTCGCGGACGCCCTCGGCGAGGCCGGTTTCGCCGATGTCGAGGTCGCCTCGATCGGAGCGCAGGTGTGGCCCGGCTGGGACCGCTGGCTCGCCCGCCTCTGGAAACCCGGCACCTGGCCCCGCAACTTCCGGGCCGCCTGGGAACAGCAGATCCTGGACTACTACCTGGTCACGGCCACCCGCCCGTAGGCCCGCTGAGCATAGGTAGGGGATGTCCTACGTTTGACGCGTAGGGAATCTCCTACCTATCGTGGGGGCATGAACATATCGCACGTTTCCTTCGTCACCCTGCCCGTCGCCGACCAGGACCGGGCCCTCGCCTTCTACACCGACGTCCTCGGCTTCGAGGTCCGCGCCGACCGCCGGGTCGGACCGATGCGCTGGCTCCAGGTCGCCCCCGCGGGCGCCCGTACGGTCTTCACGCTCTCGGGTCCGGGCATGGGTGATTTCACGCCCGGCTCCACCCGGGGGATCATGTTGGTCACGGCTGACGTCGACGCCGACTGCGCGAAACTCGCCGCGGCCGGAGCCGAGGTGACCGGACCGGACGATGCCCCCTGGGGGCGGATGGCCGGCTTCCGGGACCCCGACGGCAACAGCCTGATGCTGCTCACGGAGAAGGAAGGCTTCTGACGCCATGGTCACGACGGGTGCCGACGAGGACCGCGTGTTCGCCGCGCTCGCCAATGGCACCCGCCGTGAAGTGCTCCGCCTGCTGCGCGAGCGGGGCCCGCAGCCCGTCCAGGCGCTCGCGGACCACTTCGACATGCGCCGCCCCAGCCTCTCGGAACACCTCAAGGTGCTGCGGGAGGCCGGGCTCGTCACCGAGGAACGCGCCGGCCGGCAGCGGATCTACCGGCTCGAAGCCGCGCCGTTGGCCGATGTCCAGGACTGGCTGCATCCGTACGAGCGGTTCTGGCGTGACCGGCTCACCGACCTCGGCCGGCTCCTCGACCGCATCTCCGACGATGAGACATGACCTCCGCACCCGAACCCCCCGCCGGACCCCACGGCTCCGATGACCTGACGACCGTCCGGGTCGACCAGTTCCTGCCCCACCCGCCGGCCAAGGTCTGGCGGGCCCTCACCGAGCCCGACCTGATCGCCCAGTGGCTCATGCCGTGCGACTTCCGTCTGGAGGTCGGCCACCGCTACACGATGACCAGCACGCCCCGCCCCCATACGGGCTTCTCCGGCACGACCGCGGCGGAGGTCCTCGCCTTCGAACCGGGCCGCATGCTGACGGTCCGCTGGCAGGACGCCTCCGGTACGCACCCCGCCGACTGGACGATCACCTGGACCCTCGCACCGGAAGGGCATGGCACCCGCCTCTTCCTCGTCCACGAGGGTTTCGACCCGGACGACCCGATGCAGATGACGGCCCGGAACATCATGGGCAAGGGTTGGCGGACCTACGTCATGGACGCGCTGACCGGCGTGGTCGAGCGGCTCTGACCCCACGTCGGCGCAGGCGGTGGGTCACCTTCGAGGGGTGCCCGTAATTCGTTCGCCGCCCCCCTTCGGCCGCCCGTAGCATCCGCCCGTGACCGAGAACGAGTTTGGCGACGCGCCCCGGACGAGCGAACGCGTGCTGTGCTGGCGGGGCAGGACGGTCGGGTTCGCGCCGCTCGATGCCGAGGACGCCGAGCTGATGCACGCCTGGCGGTCCGACCCCGTGGCCGCGTTCGAGATCGGCTTCTGGCCGCGCTCCCTCACCTCGGTCCGTGAGCGCCTGGAGCGGGACCGGGACGACCACGACCGGGACGACTTCCTGATCCTGCTCCCGGACGGCACGCCGATCGGTCACATCGTCCTGGTCGACCAGGACATGGTCGACGGCACGGCGGAGATCCATCTGATGATGGACCCGCGGTACCGGGGCCGGAGCCTCGGCACCGACGCCGTGGACGCACTGGCCGATCTCGCCTTCGGCGAACTGCCCATGCAGCGCCTCCAGGCCGTCACCCACACCGCCAACACGGCCGCGCTGGGCGTCCTGGCCAAAGCCGGCTTCGTCCAGGAGGGAGTGCGGCGCTCGGCCTGTCTGCACCGGGGGCGCCGCCTCGACGTCGCCGTCCTCTCCCTGCTCCGTGCGGAGTGGGAGGCGCTGGCGCGCCCGCGGTCCTGGGAGCTCTGACCGGCACCGCCCCGCCCGGCGGGGGCGTGGTGCGGGAGCGGCGACGGCGGCGCAGGCCGCTGCTGATCGGCGGCGCGGCCGTGGCGGCGACTACACCAGCCTCGCCATCTGGTGCGACCGCTTCGACGTCTCCTTCGGCGCGGCCACCCTCAAGCCGGTCTAGGTGTATTGACTCGGAGCGTTGTTGACTCGGCTGATGGGCGGGTGGCCGTCGAGTGCGGTGTGGCAGCGGTGGTGGTTGTAGGTGTGGAGGAAGTCTGCCAGTGCCGTGGTCCGCTCGTCGTTGGAGCGGTAGGGCCGCAGGTAGGCCCATTCGTCCAGCAGGGTGCGGTTGAAGCGTTCGACTTTGCCGTTGGTCTGGGGGCGGTAGGGCCGGGTTTTCTTGTGGGTGATGCCGGCCGCGGCCAGTGTCTGGGTGAAGAGTCTGGATTTGTAGCAGGAGCCGTTGTCGGTCAGGACGCGTTGGACGGTGATGCCGTGGGCGGCGAAGAAGGCATTCGCCCGTTGCCAGAAGCCGGCTGCGGTCTCCTGTCGTTCGTTGGCCAGGACCTCGCTGTAGGCGAGGCGGGAGTGGTCGTCGACGGCGGAGTGGATGTAGCTGTAGCCGATCACCGGTGTGGAGCTCTTGCGCTGGCCGGTGGTGGCCTGCCGGTTGCGGTCGCCTGCTGTTCGGCCGACGACGCGCCAGCCGCCGCCGTCGGGGATGTTGCCGAGTTTCTTGATGTCGAGATGGACCAGTTCGCCCGGCCGGGCCCGCTCGTAGCGGCGGATGATCCGGCCGGTGGGCCGGTCCAGGAACGCCAGGCGGTTCAGGCCGTGCCGCAGGAGGATCCGGTGGACCGTGGAGGCGGGCAGGCCCAGGATCGGGCCGATGCGGGCGGGCCCCAGTTTGCGGTCGGTCCTCAGGCGGCAGACCTCGGCCTCGGTCACGGCCGGTGTGCGATGCGGGGTGCGGGCGGGACGGCTGGAGCGGTCGTGTAGTCCGGCGTCGCCCTCGGACCGCCAGCGGCGGACCCACTTGTGGGCCGTGGGCCTCGATATGCCCATCTCGGCCGCGACATGCGCGACCGGGCGGCCGGAGAGGACGCGTTCGACCAGGATCCGCCTGCCGTGAACCGTCAGCCGGGCATTACGGTGGGACACGAAGACCTCCGTGCGGTGTAGTCCTAGACACCTCCACCACACCGGAGGTCTTCGTCATGATCAAGACCTGACCCGCGTTAACAACGCTCGTGATCAATACATCTAGGCCGTCTCTTCCGGATCTTGCCTCGCCCGCGCCGCCCGGCACCGCAGAGACGACCTACGTCGCCTCTCCGAGCTGGTCGCGCTGGATGCGGTGGGCGAGGGCGCGCCGCACGGAGGCCGACTCGGGGCCGGGGGCGGCGGCGGTGGCGGCCTTCGGCGGGACGTCCAGGCCGCGGCTGATCTCGTCGTACGCGCTCCGGTAGCCGGCGGGCAGCTCCGCCCGGTGCACCCGCAGGTCCTCTTCGACCAGGCGGCGCAGCGCGTCGACGTTCCCGGGCGTGAAGCGCTTGCGCCCGCGGGCGAGGGCGTCGACGTGCCGGACGCAGCGGGCGGTGTCGCCGACGGTCTCGGCGATCTCCTCCGCGAGGCCCCAGAGCCGTCCTTCGAGCCAGGGCGCGTCGCCCTGGTCGAGGGCGAGCCCCATCGGCGCCGGCGGCCCCTGCGTCCGGTGCTTGGCCGCCTGCTTGGACACGGCGGGCTGGCTCACGTCGGCGAGCCGGGCGATCCGGTCCTGGGTCCAGCCCCATCCGGCCAGCACCCCGATCATCTCGGTGCGCAGCTGCCGCATCTCCTCGCCGGCGCGGATGACCTCGTTCATGCCGGCGAAGATCCGCCCGGCCTGCTCCTCGGTCAGTGCCCCGGGGCGCTGCCGCGCATCCTCTTCCCCTGTCATGCCTCGGTTATACACCGTGCGCCGCCACAGCCATAACCAGGTTGTACAACCTGGTTATGGCTGGCAGGATCCGGCGCATGCCCACCTTCACCGCACCCGACGGAACCCGCCTCGCCTACCGTGTCACCGGCGACGGCGAACCGCTCGTCTGCCTTCCGGGGGGACCCTCGGACTCCCGCTACCTCGGCGACCTCGGCGGCCTGTCCGCACACCGCCGGCTCATCACGCTCGACCTTCGCGGCACCGGCCGGTCCGCCGTACCCGAGGACCCCGCCTCCTACCGCTGCGACCGCCTGGTCGGCGACGTCGAGGCCCTGCGCACCCACCTCGGGCTCTCCCGGATCGACCTGCTGGCGCACTCGGGCGGCGCGAACCTCGCGGCGCTGTACGCCGCCCGTCACCCGGAGAAGGTCGCCCGCCTCGTCCTGATCGGCCCCGGAGTCCGGGCCGTCGGCATCGCCGTCACCGAGGAGACGCGCCGCGAGCTCGCGCTGCTCCGGAGCGACGAGCCGTGGTTCCCGGCCGCCTTCGCCGCGCTGGAGGCGATATGGCAGGGCATCGGCAGCGACTGGGAGGCCGTCGCCCCCTTCTTCTGCGGCCGGTGGGACGCCGCGGCGCAGGCGCACCACGCGGCCGGCCGGCCGGTCAACGACGAGGCCGTCGCCCGCTTCGCCACCGAGGACGCCTTCGACCCGGAGGCCACCCGCGCCGCGCTCGCCGCCTTCGAGGCCCCCGTACTGCTGGTCGCCGGCGAGTACGACCTGAACAGCCCGCCCCGGACGGTGACCGGGTTCGCGGAACTGTTCCCCGACGCCGCCTTCGTCGTGCAGCCCCGGGCGGGCCACTACCCATGGCTCGACGACGCCGACCGCTTCGTCGCGACGACCGCGGCGTTCCTGGACCGCTGACCCGCCGCGCCCACGACCGCGTCAGGGCCAGTGCGGGTGGTGCCGGTCGATGACGTAGTGGTGGTCGTGGCGCCAGCCACCGCCGACGGGTCGGGCGTCGGCCAGGTGCGGGTGGCCGGGCGGCAGGTCCGGGTGGACGTGTTCCAGGCGGTACGGGTCACGGGCGGGCCAGGTCGCGGCAGCGGCCGCGGTGGACCCGAGGGCGACGGCCCCCAGGACCGCGGCCGTCAGCGGCAGGCCCGCCCCCGCGCCGAGCCACCCGGCCAGCGGGTACGTGAGCAGCCAGCAGCCGTGGGAGAGGGAGAACCGGGCGGCGAAGGCGGCGGGCAGGTCCGCGTCGGCGGTGGAGCGGCGGATCAGCCGGCCCGCCGGGGTCAGGACCGCGGAGCAGGCGGCGCCGAGCGCAGCCCAGAGCGCGAGCAGCGCGGACCAGGACCAGGAGCCCGGGGCGGTCGAGGTGACGGCCGCCGCGGCGGCCAGCAGCACCGGGAGGGCGAAGGCGGCGCGGAGCATCACCGTGCGGTCGGTGGCGCGTTGCAGGAGGCGGGGGAGGACCAGCGCGGTCAGGATCGATCCGGCGCCGTACGCGCCCAGGGCGAGCGAGACGGCGCCGGCCGGGCGGCCGAAGTGACCTCGGACCAGGCTCACCGTGCCGACGAAGACGAGGGCCCCGGCGGCCGCGACGGCCAGGTCGAGGGCGAGCAGGGCGCGCAGTCGGGGAGTGGCCCGGAAGAGCCGGATGCCGAAACCGGCCCGGGGGCGGACGCCGCCGGTCCGTTCGACCGGAGCCGGCCGGGGCAGCACGGTGGCGACGACGAGCCCGGCCGAGCCGAGGAAACCGAGGACCGTGCCGGCGAACAGCCAGTCGTAGGAGACCAGCGTCAGCAGGGCAGCGGCCAGTACCGGACTGAAGAGGCTCTCCAGGTCGTAGGCGAGCCGGGTCATCGACAGGGCCCGGGTGTAGTCGCGTTCGGCGGGCAGGACCTCGGGGACGGTGGCCTGGAAGGTCGGGGTGAAGGCCGCCGACGCCGCCTGGAGCAGGAAGACCAGCAAGTAAATCTGCCAGACCTCGGTGACGAACGGGAGGGCCGAGGCGACGCCGGCGCGGGTGAGGTCCGTCGTCGCCATGAGGGTGCGGCGCGGGACCCGGCCGGCGACCGCTCCGATCAGCGGGGCGACGCCGACGTACGCGATCATCTTGATGGCCAGCGCGGTACCGAGGACCGCCGAGGCGTCGGAGCCCGCGAGGTCGTAGGCGAGCAGGCTCAGCGCGACCGTGGCGAGTCCCGTCCCGACCAGGGCGATGACCTGGGCGGTGAACAGGCGGCGATAGGTGCCGTTGCGCAGTACGGACAGCACGGGCGGCCCCGTCCGGTCGGCGGGTCGACGACTTCACGTCAGCGTAGCCAACATGTGCGTACCCGTGCACCTGTTGGACGTCCTGCGGGGCGGAACCCGGCCGCACGCCGCGGTCAGTCGTGCGGGGGCAGCGAACCGAGCTGGTGGTCGGCGGCGTTCAGGGCCTCGTCGACCAGCCGCCGCAGATGCCCGTGACGTACGGCGTACACGACCCGGCGGCCGTCCTTGCGGGTGGTGACCAGCCCGGCGAGGCGGAGCTTGGCGAGGTGCTGGCTGACCGAGGGCCGGGCCGCCCCGCACGCCTCGGTGAGCGTGGTGACATCGGCCTCGCCCCGGGCGAGCCGTTCCATCAGCGCCAGCCGGGTGCGGTCGGCGAGCAGCGCCAGAACGGACGCGGCGACCTCCAGCCGCTCACCCCGTTCCTGCGGGACCTGTGCACCTGCCGGATCCGCGCCCGCGCTCATGCGCACATCGTAGGGCCGCCGCGGGGCAATGCCACGGGCCCCGTCGCCCCCGGCAGGGGTGACGGGGCCCGTGGCGCGGGCAGTTCGGGATCAGCCGGCCGCGGGCTCCGGCTGCCGGCCCGTCGCCTCCGCGCCGTCGGCGCGCGCGGCCAGGAGCCGCTGGGCCAGGACGCCGAAGACGATGGCGAACGCCGCCCACAGGACCAACTGGACGGCCAGCGAGGCGATGCGGAACTCCCACAGCAGGGCGGCGGGGAAACCGGGCTGGACCGCGTCGCTGTTGTCCGGCAGGAACACGAACGCCAGGGCCGCGGCGACGACGAAGGCGCCGCCCGCGGCCAGCGTCGCGTTCCAGTTGCCCAGGCGCGGTGCCAGCCGTCGCCCGAGGATGATCGCGCCGACGCCGAGCAGCACGCTCAGCAGGATCATCAGGAAGAACAGCGTGGTGCGCTGTCCGATCGTGTCCGGATTGCCCACCGCCGGCGGGGTGGCCGGGTACTTGAGGAACGGCACCAGGTAGACGGTCGCGAAGGCACCGGCCGCGGTGAGCGCCGCCGTGGCCCGCGGGCTGAACCCGCCGACGCGGCCGAGGGCGAACGAGAACGCGAGCGAGGCGATACCGCCCAGCGCGACCCCGTAGACCAGGACGCCGGTGGCCAGGCCGAAGGTGGACTGCACCGGCCGGCTGACCAGTTCCTCCTCCTCGTGCGCGGCTTCGGCCGGCGCGGCGTCGCCGCCGCCGTGCCCGGCGTGGGCGCTCGGGGCACCCGCCGCGTCCTTGGCGGCCTGGGCCTCCTCCACGGCGATGGAACCCCGGACCGGGGGCTCACCCACCACGTAGGCGACGGCGAAGGCGAACAGCCCGGCGATCAGGCCCGCGAGCATGCCGCGGACCAGTAGACCTCTGACAGTCGAGGCGTACATGGGCGTGGCCTCTCAGTGGCAGGGGAAGCCGAGCAGGTGACGACCGTCGTGGACCCACTCGTGCACGCCCTCGCCGGCGAACACCGCCGTGGCGCCCTGTTCGGCGCCGACGAAGTACAGGGCGACGAGCATCAGGAGACCGACGAAGAGCGCCCAGGGCAGCACCGCGCGGACGGGCAGCGGAGCAGACAGGGAGCCGGCGGGGGTGGAAACGGCAGCGGAAGCGAGAGCCTCGGCCATGATGGAACCTCCTCGGGGAACACGCGTCCCATACGGTGGTGCAGGACGACGGTCCTCGGGTCTGACTCGCCGCGGCGCCCCCGGAGGGGAGGTCACCGCAGCACACAGTGGCGCGACCATGCCGGATTCTCACCGGGCTTCCGTCTCGCCGTCGTCGCTATGTGGAAATGTCGCCGTGACGCTACCGTGCGCAGCGCCTGCGGCCAAGTGCGTGAGTCCCTGATCACACGCGGGCACGGGCAGGATCGCGCCCCGGGCCGGTCCTGGCACCGCCGGTGTCCACGGAGCGGTACGGAAAAGACTGCTAGAATCACGGTGTTGGCCTTCGGCGTGCGTGCCCCGTGCACGTGTCCGGAGGCTTTTTTCATGCCTTCTTCCCTTCCTTCCTCTCCTTCCGGTCCTGCCACTCCCAAGCCGGCTCCCGCGCCTGCCTCCGGCTACCGAGACCTGCTCCGCAACCGGGAGTTCACCGGCCTCTACGCCGGCTTCACCCTCACCGTCGCCGCGAGCACCCTGTCGGGCTTCGCCCTCGGCACCCTCGTCGACCAGCAGACCCGTTCGCCGTTCCTGACGGCCGTGAGCATGTACGGCGCCACGTTCGCCACGGTGCTCGGCGCGCTGACCCTCATGTCGGTCGCGGACGGGAACCGGCCGCGCCGGACCGTCGTCGCGCTCCAGTCCGCCTCGCTGGTCGGCGTCTGTGCCCAGGCCGTTCCGGGGCTGCCGCTGGTCGTCCGGTTCGCGCTGCTGCTGATGCTGGGCTTCTTCCAGTCCCTGGGCACCGGCACCCGGTTGGGGCTGCTCGCCGAGATCGTCCCGAAGTCCGCCTACGCGCCGGCGCGTTCGCTCATGAACATCACCTCGGGCGGCACGGCGATCCTCGGCTACGCCCTCGGCGCCGTACTGCTGTCGTACCTGAGCCCGTACGGGGTCTTCCTCGTCGCCGCCGCCCTGACCGCCCTCGGCCTCGTCGTGGTGGCGGCCACCGTCCGCGAACGCTCGGTCCGGCTCACCCGTCGCCCCGGACTGCGTCAGACCTGGACGACGAACGCCGAGTTGTTCTCCCACCCCGGCCGGCGGGCACTGCTGCTCAACCTGTGGGTCCCCAACGGTCTGATCGTCGGCTGTGAAGCCCTGTTCATCTCCTACGACCCCGGCCACGCCGGCACCCTCCTGGCCGCCGGATCGGCCGGCATGCTCCTCGGGGACCTCGCCGTCGGCCGGCTGCTGACCGCCGGGCAGCGCCGCCGCCACGCCTTCGCCCTGCGGCTGCTGCTGGCCGTCCCCTTCCTGGTGTTCGCGTTCCACCCGCCCCTCCCGGTCGTCGCGGCCGCGGTGTTCCTCGCCAGTGCCGGGTTCGCGGCGACCCTGCCCCTCCAGGAGCAGCTCCTGGCCCTGACCCCCGACCCGGTGCGCGGCCAGGTGCAGGGCGTCGAGTCGGCCGGCCGGATGACCTGGCAGGGCCTCGGCGCCGCGCTCGCCGGCGGCCTGGCCCAGTACCTCGCCCCGGGCGCCGCGATCGCGGTCGTGGCCGCGGTCTCCGTCGCCGTCACCGTCCTCACCCGGCCGTACGTCGTCCGTGCGGGCGGCCGGTGAGGCCTCGCACCCGGCCGACGTAATCGTGCACATGTTCGGTTCATGGGGTTAGGCTGGGGACATGCACGCAGTCCAGGGACTCCAAGGCTCCCTCTTCGACCAGGGTGACGAGGTCCGGCTCGGCCCGCTGGGCGGCCTGCGGCGCACCGAGCTCGGCGCCGGGGCGTGGGTCGACCACCTGCCCGGCTGGCTGAGCGGCGCCGACGCGCTCTTCGAGCGGCTGGCTGCCGACGTGCCCTGGCGCGGCGAGCGGCGGCAGATGTACGAGCGCGAGGTCGAGGTGCCCCGGCTGCTCGCCTACTACGGGGAGGGTGCGGCCCTGCCGCACCCCTCGCTCACCGAGGCCCGGGAGGCGCTCACCCGCCACTACGCCGCCGAGCTGGGGGAACCCTTCGTCACCGCCGGCCTGTGCCTCTACCGCGACGGCCGGGACAGCGTCGCCTGGCACGGAGACCGCACGGGCCGCTCCTCGACCGAGGACACCATGGTCGCCATCGTCTCCGTCGGTGACCCGCGCGACCTCGCCTTCCGCCCCCGCGACGGCGGAGCCACCCTGCTGAGGCTGCCCCTGGGCCACGGCGACCTCGTCGTCATGGGCGGCTCCTGCCAGCGCACCATGGAGCACGCGGTGCCCAAGTCGGTCCGGGCGGTCGGGCCACGCATCAGCGTCCAGTTCCGGCCCCGGGGCGTGGGCTGACGCCCCGCCCCGTACGGCCGCGGCCGCTACCCGACGGTGTCCGGCTCCTTCGCCGTGCGGGCGGCCCGGCCGACCCCGGCGGCCCCGGCCGCCGCGTGCAGCGAACGCAGCGCCAGCAACAGCACGCCGATGTCGTCCAGGTACACCGGGTCCGGGATCAGGTCCACAGGTGAGACGGTGTAGATCACGGCGACCCAGAACAGGGCCTTGTCGCGCAGCGGGATCCCCGCGTCGACCAGCAGCCGTCGCGCCTTGAAGACCCGCACGAGCAGCACGGCCGCCGTGATCGCGAGCCCCACCGCGACGACCGCGAGCAAGGTGAGCCAGACCTTTCCGTCCATGGCGCGCCTATACCCCGTAACCGGCACTCGCTACCCGACCGGCGGCGGGATCCCTCAGGCGCCCTGCTCGCGCAGCCGGCGGCCGACCTCGCCCAGCCCGTCGGCGAGCGCGTCGAGCTGACCGGGGGTCAAGACGTCCACGAGGACCTCCCGGACCGCCGCCACGTGCCCCGGTGCGGCCTGTTCCAGTTTGGCGCTGCCGGCGTCGGTGAGGACGGCGAAGACGCCGCGCACGTCGGAGGGGCAGCTGCGGCGGCGGACCAGTCCGGCCTTCTCCATCTGGGTGACCTGATAGGTCAGCCCGCTCTTGGAGTTGATCAGGCCGTTGGCGAGCTCGGTCATCCGCAGCTCGCGCCCGGGCGCCGCGGCGAGCCGCACGAGGACCTCGTACTGCGGGTGGGAGAGCCCGGCCTCGTCCTTGAGCTGTTGGTCGAGACGGCGGTTCACCAGGGCCGAGGCGGCCAGGAAGCCGCTCCATGCCCGCATCTCGCGGTCGTCCAGCCATCTCGGTTCTGCCATGCCTCCAGCCTACACGGGTTGTTCCAATTTGAATCAATGGTTAGGGTCGACTCCCAGCGGTTCGAATTTGAACAACTCTTCTGCCCGCTCCACCGGGCCGCCCGACCGTAAGGACCCCCCATGACCAGCCCCTCCGTCACCATGACGAAGCCGCAGGCCGCCACGCCCTCCGTGCGCCCCCCGGCCACCACCGTCTCCACCCCCGGCCACGACACCGGCCTGCTGCTTCTGCGCCTCGTCCTGGGCCTGACGATGGCCGCGCACGGCACGCAGAAGCTCTTCGGCTGGTTCGACGGCGGCGGCATCAGCGGCACCGGCCAGTTCTTCACCGCCAGCGGATACCCCGCCGGTGACGCCATGGCCGTCCTCGCCGGGCTGACCGAGACCCTGGGCGGCCTCGGCCTCGCCCTCGGCCTGCTCACCCCGCTCGCCGGCGCCGCGATCGTCGGCACCCTCATCAACGCGATCGCCGTCCACGGCGCCGGCGCCTTCTTCGCCCCCAAGGGCATCGAGTACGAACTGCTGCTGACCGCGGGCGCCGCCGCCCTCGCCCTCACCGGCCCGGGCCGCTACGCCGTCGACCGCTCCCTGCCCGTCCTGCGCGGCCACCGCCTGGCCCACGGCGCCCTCGCGGTCGCCCTCGGCGTGGTCCTCGCCGCAGTGCTGCTCCTCGTACGCGACTAGGTCGCAAGCGGCTCGGCCGGCTCGGCGGCCACCTCGCCGCCACCTTCATCCGGTCAGCGAGGTGATCCGGAGGAAACGGCCTGGCCGGCCCGGTCCCGGCACTGGGCTGACGCCGCCCGAAACCCCCGTCCTCGGGCGGCGTCAGCTCAGTGCCGGGATCGCGAAAGGCCCCGGTCGTCGGGAAGGGGCTCCGGTTTACCGTCCCCGCACCGACCCTCCGGCGCCCAATCTGCCAAGCCCCGGAGCACCGCGCATTGGCCTGGCGTGCACAGTGTCTTGACGGAGAGTCGCCCCGCCGCCCGCGCCCCGGGTCCCGGCTCTTGTTGCGCGGCCGCCAAGGCCGGTGTAAACCCGTGATCATGCTGCCCGAGAGAACGTTCCGCAGCGCGGAACTGGCGCCCGCCGACCGTTTCGAGAGCTGGCGGGCCCTGATGTCGGAGACGCATGCGCCCATGGAGATGCGCAGTGAGCACGCCGCCGACTTCTGGGTGAACCAGCGCGTCATCTCACTCGGCGGGATCACGGTCTACCCGATGGAATGCCGTCCCCTGACCTTCCAGCGCACACCGAAGCTGATAGCGAGGTCGGACCCCGAGGCGTTCCACCTCTCGCTGATCAAGCGCGGGGCGGGAGCGGTGACGCTGGGCAAGGACACCGTGGTGCACGGTGTGCGCGACATCCACACCAGTGACACGTCACGGCCGTTCGAGATCAGTTCCGGCCCGCATTCCGTCGAGATCATCGGGGTCGAGGTACCCAAGGCGCTGCTGCCGCTGCCCCCGCACACCGCCGGCCGGGTCATCGGCAGGCGCATCTCGGCCCGGGAGGGAATGGGGGCCCTGCTGGCCACCTTCCTCGACCAGGTGACCAAGGACAGCCGGTCCTACCGGCCGGCCGAGGGCCCGCGCCTGAGCGGCGTACTGGCCGATCTCGTCGCCTCGCTCTTCGCCGGCGTCCTCGAAGCCGACCGGTCCTTGAGCCCGGAGACGCACCGGCGCGCCCTGGCGCTGCGCGTGATGGCCTTCATCCGGGACAACGCCGACGATCCGCTGCTGGACGTCCCCGGGATCGCCGCCGCCCACCACATCTCCGTCAGCTATCTCCACCGGGTGTTCCAGCAGGAGGGGGACGGGGCGACGGTCGCGGCCTACCTGCAGGGCCGGCGGCTCGCGCGGGCACGCCAGGACCTGGTGGACCCGTTGCACCAGGGGGTGCCCGTGCACGTCATCGGCGCCCGGCGGGGCTTTCGGCACGCGTCCGCGTTCAGCCGGGCGTTCCGCGAGGCCTACGGCCTGCCGCCCGCGGCCTTCCGCGAGCAGGCCCGGGTGGAAGACCCGGCCGGGCGGACGCCTCCCGGGCAGCGCGACGGGAACGGTCCCCAGAGCCTGACGTAGCGCGCACGGGGGTGTCCGGCGCCCGAGCTGATTGGTCCCGTGCATTCGGGGGAAGAGCGCACCAATGACACAACCCATCGAAGACTACGCACTCATCGGCGACCTGATGACCAGCGGACTGGTCGGCCGTGACGGGTCCATCGACTGGCTGTGCCTGCCCCGCTTCGACTCGGCGGCCTGCTTCACCAAGCTCCTCGGCGACGAGGAGAACGGCCACTGGCGCATCGCCCCCGTCGACGCCGAAGACGGCGAACCGTGCACGCGCCGGGCGTACATCGACGGCACGCTCGTCCTCGAGTCGTACTGGGTGACCGACACCGGCACCGTCAAGGTCATCGACTTCATGCCGCAGCGCGACGTGGCCCCCGACGTGGTCCGCATCGTCGAGGGCGTCAGCGGCACGGTGCGCATGCACAGCACCCTGCGTCTGCGCTTCGACTACGGCAACGTCGTCCCCTGGGTGCGCCGGGTCGAGGAGGACCGGGTCGCCATCGCCGGACCGGACGCCGTCTGGTTCCGCAGCACCCCCCCGGTCCGCACCTGGGGCGAGGCCAACAGCACCCGCTCCCAGTTCCCGGTCTCCGCCGGCCGGCGCGTGGCCTTCGTCCTCACCTGGCACCCCTCGCACGAACCGTGCCCCGACCCCTGCGACCCCTTCGACGCGCTGGAACAGAGCGTCGCGGGCTGGCGCGAGTGGAGCTCGCAGTGCCGCTACGAGGGCCCCTACAAGGAGGCCGTGAACCGCTCGCTGATCACCCTCAAGGCCCTCACCTACGCCCCCACCGGCGGCATCGTCGCCGCCTCCACCACCTCCCTCCCCGAGGAACTCGGCGGCGTGCGCAACTGGGACTACCGCTACTGCTGGCTGCGCGACTCCACCCTCACCCTGGGCTCCCTCCTCGCCACCGGCTACCTCGACGAGGCCCGTGCCTGGCGCGCGTGGCTGTTGCGCGCGGCCGCCGGCGACCCCGCCGACCTGCAGATCATGTACGGGATCGCCGGCGAGCGGCGGATCCCCGAGAGCGAACTGCCGTGGCTGGGCGGCCACGCCTCCTCCGCCCCGGTCCGGGTCGGCAACGCGGCCGTGAACCAGCTCCAACTGGACGTGTACGGGGAGGTCATCGACTCCCTCCACGTGGCCAGGGCCGCCGGACTGCCCTCCGAACACCACGCCTGGCGGATCCAGCTCGCGCTCCTCGACTTCCTGGAGCGCAACTGGCAGCGGCCGGACGAGGGGCTGTGGGAAGTCCGCGGCCCGCGCCGCCACTTCGTCCACTCCAAGGTGATGGCGTGGGTCGCCGCCGACCGGGCCGTACAGGCCCTGGAGCGCGACCCCTCGCTGCCCGGCGACGTGGAACGCTGGCGCGCCATGCGGGACGCGGTGCACCTCGACGTGTGCACCAAGGGCTACGACCCCGTGCGGGGCACCTTCACCCAGTACTACGGCTCCAGCGAGCTCGACGCGGCGACCCTGCTCATCCCCAGGACCGGATTCCTCCCGCCCGAGGACCCGCGGGTCGTCGGCACGGTCGACGCCGTGCGGGCGGAGCTGGGCCGCAGCGGACTGGTCCGCCGCTACACCACCGAGGGGCCCTCCGTCGACGGATTGCCCGGCGACGAAGGAGCCTTCCTGGCCTGCTCGTTCTGGCTGGCCGACGCCCTGTACCTGACGGGCCGGGAGGAGGAGGCCCGCGGCCTCTTCGAGCGGCTGCTGGCCGTACGCAACGACGTGGGACTGCTCGCGGAGGAGTACGACCCCCTGACCGGACGCCATCTCGGCAACTTCCCGCAGGCGTTCAGTCACGTCGGTCTGGTGAACACCGCGCTGATCCTGACGGGCGGCACGGACGGGTCCACGGGCGGATCCACGGACGGGTCCACGGGCGGGTCCACGGCCGAGTCCGGTGACGGCTCGACGGGCCGGCCGACGCAAGCCGGCTGAGGGGTCCCGCGGGACCTACGCGTCCCCGCCGCGCCTGCGGGAGGCCAGCAGCAGGGCGATGTCGTCCGGCCGGTCGGCGGTGCCGTCCGCCTCGCCGATCAGCCGGTCGGCGGTCTCGGTCAGCGGCGACGGCCGGGCCGCCGCCAGGGTCAACCGCAGCCGCTCGACCCCGTCGTCGATGTCCGTGCCCGGCGTCTCCACCAGCCCGTCCGTGTAGAGGGCGAGCACCGCGCCCGTTTCCAGCCGCAGTTCCGTGACGGGGTACGAGGCGTCCGGATCGATGCCGAGCACCACCCCGCCCGCCAGGTCCAGCACCTCGGTCCGGCCGTCGGGGTGGCGCAGCAGTGGTTGGGGGTGCCCGGCCCGTACGGCCCGCACCGTGCCCGACACCGGGTCGAGCAGGACGTAGCAGCAGCTGGCGAACTGGCCCGGATCCAGGTCGATGAGCAGCTGGTTCGTGCCCCGCATCACCTGCTCCGGCGTACTGCCGCTGAGCGCGAAGGCCCGTACGGCGCTGCGGAGCTGCCCCATGGTCGCCGCGGCCGCCACCCCGTGGCCCTGGACGTCCCCGATGGCGAGGGCCAGCAGGCCGCGACCCGTCTCGATGACGTCGTACCAGTCGCCGCCCACGTCCATGCCCGCGGTGCCCGCGAGATAGCGGCCGACCGTGTCCACGTTCTCGCGCACCGGCAACCGGTGCGGCAGCAGCGCGGACTGGAGCCCGCGCGCCAGGGCCGCCTCGCTGTCGTAGCGCCGGGCCCGCGCAAGGGCCTGGGCGATCAGGCCGGCCAGCGCCGTGAGGACCGTACGCTCCTCCGAGCTGAAGCCGCGGGGCGCGTCGAAGCCCAGGATGCACGAGCCGACCGGCCGGCCGGAGGCGATCAGCGGCAGGAAGGCGCGGGCACCGATGTCGGCGTCGAGCGGAATGCCGGGATAGGCGGCGGCGAGATGCTCCATCGACTCGAAGAACAACGGCCGGCCCGTGGTCAACGTCTCCACGCCCGGCAGCCGCACGTCGAGCGAGACCCCGTCGAACCGGTTGAGGAATCCCTGGGGGAAACCGGTCTCCCAGGCGAGGTACAGGTGCCGCTCGTCGAGCAGGTAGATCGCCAGCTGGCGGCCGCCGAAGGCCGGCAGCAGTTCCTCGGTGACCACCGCCGACACCTGCCGGGCGGTGACCGCCTCCGACAGCGCGATGGCGAGGGCCACCGGCCGGTACAGCGCGGAGGTCGGGTCGACGGGCGACACCGGGCCCGCGGCGGGCTGGGCCACCGACGTGGGCGCGTAGGCGGGCTTGTCGGAGCGGCCGATCGTCAGGGTCACGCCGTCGGGGGCGGGGTCCAGGGTCACCGACAGCCACTCCCCGGGCGGGTGGCGGCCGCGACGGGCCGGGAAGCGCGCCGGCTCGCCGGACATGAAGACGGCCCGGAAGTGGTCGTCGTAGGCGTGGTGGCCCAGCCACGGCAGGGCCTCCCACAGCACCTTGCCGTACAGCTGCGGGCCGGTGAGGCCGAGCAGCTCCTCGGCCGCCCTGTTGACGAAACCGATCCGGCCCTGCCGGTCCAGCGAGAGCACCGCCAGCGCGAGCCGGTCGAGGGCCGCGCGGGCACCCGCGGGCCCGGTGTCGGGTGGTGGCGTCGGCACCGCCACCGGGCCGCCCTCCCACGCCACCGGTGCCCCGGCCGCCGCGAGCTCGGCGAGCTCCTGGGCCAACCGGTCCGCGGTCTCCCGCAACCGTTCCCGGTCGGCGGCCCCGATCGGGACGCCGGGGGTCGCCGGGCGCAGCACCAGCAGCACGCCGAACCGCTGCGTCCCGGCGGTCACCGGCTCGTACAGCGAGGCGAAGGGGAACGGCAGACTCGCCACGAGCTGCGGGAAGCGGCCCGCGGCCGACTCCGCGTCGGCCAGGTGTACCGCCTGCCCGGTGCGGTAGGCCTCGGCGGGCGGGTACGGGCGGTCCACCTGGATCCGCCACCACGGGCGGAACAGCGGCAGCGGCAGGCCCATGAACACCGCCAGCAGCAGGATCCCGGCGGTGGGCGAGCGCAGGTACACCCCGCCCGCGTACCCGCCCACGGCCTCCACGGCGCTCACGGTCGCCCGGGCGAGCGCCCGCGTCATGGCATCGGGGGCCGGGACGCCACCGCTGTCCGCTCTCGCGATCACACAGTCAGGATGCGCCCTCGGCGGCGGCCGCTGCATCCCGGCCGCGCCCGCGCCGCCCCGTCCGGTACCAGGTCACCACCGCGGCCGACGCGCACAGGAGCACCACGGCCACCGTGCGCAGCGCGGCCCCCATCGCGTCGGTGAAGGCGGCGACCTGAGCCGGATCCTGCGGGTTCCCGTGGAAGCGCGACGCCAGCACGGTGCCGACCACCGCCACGCCGAGGGCGGCGCCGATCTCCCGGGCCGCCGTGTTCAGCCCGGAGCCGAGCCCGGCCTGGTGGGAGGGCAGCTCGGCGACCACCGTCAGCGTCAGCGAGGGTGCGGCCAGGCCCGTGCCCACGGAAAGCACCAGCAGGTAGAGCGCGTACAGGGCGTAGGGGGTGCCCGCGTCGGCGGTGGAGACGAGCAGCAGCCCCGCCCCGATCAGGCCGAGCCCGGCGCCGACAGGCAGCCGCGGCCCGATGCGCTCCTGGAGGCGTGCGCCGAACCGGGGCACGAGCGCCATGCCGACGGTGAGCGGGACGATCGCGAGGCCGGTCCGGGCGGGGGAGAAGCCCTTCGCGTACTGGAGGTACTGGGCGTTGACGAAGAACAGGGCGAAGAGCCCGAAGAAGGCGGTGCCGATGCCGAGCGTTCCGGCGCGCAGCCTGCGCGAGCCGAAGATCCGTGGGTCCAGCAGCGGGCGGGCGGCGCGCAGCGCATGGCCGGTGAACGCGGCGAGCAGCACCGCGCCCAGGCCGAAGGCGGTCAGCACCTGCACCGAGGCCCAGCCGTACGCCGGCCCCTCGATGATCCCGTAGACCACCGCGAGCAGGGCGGTCGCGAGCAGCGCCGCCCCGAGCGGGTCGACGGCAGCGGCGGGCCGGGAGGGAGTACGGGGCACCGCGCGGGCGACCGCGAGCGCGAGCAGCGCGCCGAGCGGGACGACGGCCCAGAACAGGGCCCGCCAGGTCAGGTACTCCCCGGCCAGGCCGCCGCCGACGTTGCCCGCCAGGCCCCCGAGGCCCGCGGACAGCGTCCAGGTGGCCAGGGCGCGGCCGCGGTGCTCGGGCGCGGTGAGGTGGATCAGGACGGACATGGTGGCGGGCATGATCAGGGCCGCGCCCGCCCCGCACACACCGCGCCCGGCGATCAGCAGGGCCGGGGTCGGGGCGAGGGCGCTCGCGGCCCCGCCCGCGGCGAACAGGCCGAGCCCGGCGAGGAGCGCGCCCTTGCGGCCGTAGCGGTCGCCGAGCGCCCCGGCGGGGATGAGCAGCGCGGCGAAGACGATCACGTACGCGTCCACGGACCACAGCAGCTCGCCGGGATCCGGATGCAGCTCGGACGCGGCGAGCTGGGGGATCAGCAGGTTGACGGCGGCGACCATCCCCTGGGCGACCAGCACGCAGGCGCACAGGACGAGCAGGGCGGGCCGGGTGAGGGTGGGCGCGGGGACGGCGGGACCCTGCTGGACGGCATGGCGGAGCACGGCTCCTCCTCGGAGTCGGTGACGTGGTGGTACGGCGGAGGTGAGGAAGGGAGGGAAGACGGGCGGCCGGTAGCGGCCATCACCCTTGGATCACCGTAGAGTTGGGCCGATCTGCTTTCCAGTGCAACTTATGCAAGGGATGTATGCGTGTGACGCAATCCGGCCTGGACCTGAATCTCCTCGTCGCCCTGGACGTCCTCCTGGAGGAGGCCAGCGTGTCCCGGGCCGCGGCCCGCATGCACCTGTCCGAGCCCGCGATGAGCCGCACCCTCGGCCGGATCCGCAGGGCCCTCGGCGACCCGGTCCTGGTCCGGGCCGGCCGGGTCATGGTCCCCACCCCGCACGCGCTCGCCGTTCAGGGGGAGGTCCGCGCGGTCGTGGAACGCGCCCGCGCCCTCTTCCTCACCGGCGGCGAAGTGGACCTGCCCACGCTCACCCGCACCTTCACCGTGCTCGCCAACGACGCCTTCACCGCCGTCTACGGGGCCACGCTCTTCAACCGGATGACCCGCGAGGCCCCCGGCGTGCGGCTGCGCTTCCTCCCGGAGAGCCACGTGGACGTCCCCGCGCTGCGCGAAGGCGTCGCCGACCTGGAACTCGGCGTGGTCGACACCCGTTCCCCCGAAGTGCGCGTCGAGCACCTCTCCGACGAGCGCATGCTGGGCGTCGTACGCCGCGGGCACCCGCTGCTCCGCGGCCGCCTCACGGTGCGCCGGTTCGCCGCGGCCGAGCACCTGACCGCCTCCCGGCGCGGCCGCCTCGAAGGCCCGGTGGACGCCGCCCTGGCCGAACAGGGGCTGACCCGGCGCGTGGTGGGCAGCGTGGGCACCTTCCCCGCCTCCCTGTTCGTCCTGCGCGAGAGCGACCTCGTGGGACTGCTGACCAGCCAGGTCGCACCGCTCGCCGCCGCGCTGGGGCTGGAGACCTTCGAGATACCGCTCGACCTGCCGGCCCTGCCCTTCGGCATGGCCTGGCACCCGCGCCACGACGCCGACCCGGCACACGCCTGGCTGCGCGCCTGCGCCCGCGAGCTGGTGCCCCCGGACCGGGAGCCGCCGCGATAGGCCGACCGCCTCCCTCATCCGGGGGACGTACGGGTGTACGGCCCGGCCCCCGGACGCGCCGCGGGGGACGATACGCACGCGTCCCACCTGCGGCAGGCCCCCGGAAGGCAGAGCATGCGGTTCCAGTACGACACCATCGGCGAGCGTTACGCGGAGTCGAAAACCACGGCGGCCTTCTCGGCGGCCGACACCTACACGCTGCACGGAGCCCTCGACGCGCTCGGCGGGGTGCGCGGGCTCGACGCCCTCGACCTGGCCTGCGGATACGGCTACAACACCCGGCTGTTGGCCCGCGGCGGGGCCCGCCGGACCGTCGGCGTGGACGTCTCGGAGGAGATGATCCGGCTGGCCCGCGAGCACGAGGACACGAAGGGCCGGGCGGACGTCGAGTACCACGTCGCCGACGCCGCCGGCCTTCCCCGACTCGGCCCCTTCGACCTCGCCACCGCCGCGTACGTCTTCAGCTACGCGCCCGACCGCCGGTCTCTGCACGCGATGTTCCGGTCCGTCCGCGCCAACCTGCGCGCCGGCGGTCGGCTGCTGGCCATCGTGCCCAACGCGGGGGCGTTCCCGCGCGTGGACTGGTCGCCGTACGGGGTCCGCATCATCGACCGGGTCCCGGACGGCGACGCGCCCCTGCTGAAGGCACACTTCCTGACCGAGCCGCCGGTGCCCTTCGAGTTCCGCGAGTGGGCCCACGCCGACCTCGCCGAAGCGGCCGTCGATGCCGGTTTCGTCACCGTCGGCTGGCAGCCGAACCGGACCCCACCCGCCGACGCCCTGCGCGACGAGGAGTACTGGACGCGGTACCGGGCCTGGCCGATCAGCTCACTGATGACCTGCACGGCGTAGGGCACCCCGGCGGGGGCGCGGACAGGTCACTATGGACGGGTCACCGGAGACGGGTCACGCCTCCGCCGTCGCCCTGATCAGCTCGACGATCCGGTCGCGCGCCGCCCGCCCCTCCGGCACCGGAAGCAGCGGGTAGGTGTGCGGCAGCCCCACGGCCTCGTGGAACTCCACCTCGGCCCCGTCCGCCCGCGCCCGGCGCAGCAGCTCCCTGCTGTCCGTGGTCAGCACGTCCCGGGTCCCGGTGAACACCGTCAGCGGAGCCAGCCCCGCGAAGCTCCCGTGCAGCGGGCTCACCCGGGGATCGTCGGCCGCGAGGGTCCCCGCGTACAGCCGGCCGGCCTCCCGCAGCCCCGGACGCGCCAGCATCGGATCGGCCGCCTCGATGGCCGCCTGGTCCGGATGGCTCATCGTCACGTCGAGCCAGGGGGAGATCAGCACGATCCGGGAGGGCTGGGCCCCGGTGCGGTCGCGCAGCCGCTGGGCGGCCGCCAGCGCCAGCCCGGCCCCCGCCGAATCCCCGATGAGCACCGTCCCGCCGCCACCGCCGCCCGCGATCAGGCCGCTCAGCAGGTCGGCGGCGACCGGGACGGTCCGGTCGGCCGTACCGCGCGGAGCGAGGATGTACGCCGGCACGACGACCCGCGCCCGCGCCTGCGTGACCAGGGTCCGGATCAGCGCCCAGTGCGGGCGGACCAGTTCGTTGACGTACCCGCCGCCGTGCACGTACAGCACCTGCGCCGCGGGCTCCTTCCCGAGCGGGGAGACGTCGTACACCGGCCACGCTCCGACGAAGGTCCGCGAGATGTCCGCGACCCGGCCCAGCGAACGCGGCGGCAGATGGGAGGCGGGCCGGCGGGCGGACTCCGCCACCCGGGCCCGTACCGCCTCGGCGCTCGCGAACCGTCTTCGGCGTCCCGCCGCGATCAGCCCCGCCGACAGCGCCCTGCTGCGCAGACTCGGCACGCCCCTCACCTCCCCTTTTCCCCGCGCCGTCACCAGCGCGAGCCCCTTCCCCGTCACGGGAGGAGCATAGGCGTGAAGCTGCGCTGTCGACCCGCTTAAGAAAGTCTCGATGGACTGATCACTGCGCCGATCGGCAGATTGGTGCACGTCACCGCCGCCGTTCGGGTCCCTCGGCCCGCGGCGCCCCCTTCCGCATGCCTGGAGCCACCACATGAAGGCACTCGTCAAGCACAAGGCCGAGCCCGGACTGTGGCTGATGGACGTCCCCGAGCCCGAGTACGGCCCCGGCGACGTGCTGATCAAGGTGCTGCGCACCGGCATCTGCGGCACCGACCTGCACATCCGGGCCTGGGACGGCTGGGCGCAGGGCGCGGTGAAGACCCCCCTCGTCCTCGGCCACGAGTTCGTCGGCGAGGTCGCGGCCCTGGGGGCGGACGTCCAGGACATCGAGATCGGCGCCCTGGTCAGCGGCGAGGGCCACCTGGTGTGCGGCAAGTGCCGCAACTGCCTGGCCGGCCGCCGCCACCTGTGCCGCAGCACGATCGGGCTCGGCGTCGGGCGCGACGGCGCCTTCGCCGAGTACGTCGTCCTGCCCGCGCAGAACGTGTGGGTGCACCGCACCGCCGTCGACCTGGACGTGGCGGCGATCTTCGACCCCTTCGGCAACGCCGTCCACACGGCCCTGTCGTTCCCGATGGTCGGCGAGGACGTCCTGATCACCGGCGCCGGCCCGATCGGGATCATGGCGGCGGCCGTGGCCAAGCACGCCGGCGCGCGCAACGTCGTCATCACCGACGTCAGCCCCGAGCGGCTGGAGATCGCCCGCAAGGCGGGCGCCACGCTCGCGGTGAACGTCGCCGAGTCCTCGATCGCCGAGGCGCAGGCGCGGCTCGGCCTGCGCGAGGGCTTCGACGTCGGCCTGGAGATGTCCGGCCGCGCCGAGGCGATGCGCGACATGATCGACAACATGACGCACGGCGGCAAGATCGCCATGCTGGGCCTGCCCGCGCAGGAGTTCCCGGTGGACTGGGCGAAGGTCGTCACCTCGATGATCACCATCAAGGGCATCTACGGCCGCGAGATGTTCGAGACCTGGTACGCGATGACCGTGCTGCTGGAGGGCGGGCTCGACCTCAGCCCCGTGATCACCGGCCGCTACTCGCACCGTGATTTCGAGGCCGCCTTCGACGAGGCGTCGACCGCCCGCAGCGGCAAGATCATCCTGGACTGGACGGCGTAACCGCCCTCCGTCCCCCGAACCACCTCCCTCCGGCCGGGCCCCGCACACCCTCCCCCCTCCGCGGGGCCCGGCCCCCCTTCCTCGTCCCCTCGCCGCCCTCCGCCGCACAAGGAGAACCGCACATGTTCGAGACCGTCCGCGAGGACCTCCGCACCACCCTCGACGAGATCCGCGCCGCCGGCCTGCACAAGCCCGAGCGCGTCATCGGCACCCCGCAGAACGCCGCGGTCGCCGTCACCGCGGGCGGCGCCGCCGGCGAGGTCCTCAACTTCTGCGCGAACAACTACCTGGGGCTGGCCGACCACCCCGAGGTCGTCACCGCCGCGAAGGAGGCACTGGACCGCTGGGGCTACGGCATGGCCTCCGTCCGCTTCATCTGCGGCACCCAGGAGGTGCACAAGGAGCTGGAGGCCCGGCTGTCGGCCTTCCTCGGCCAGGAGGACACGATCCTCTACTCCTCCTGCTTCGACGCGAACGGCGGAGTCTTCGAGACCCTCCTCGGCGCCGAGGACGCCGTCATCTCCGACGCCCTCAACCACGCCTCCATCATCGACGGCATCCGGCTGAGCAAGGCCAAGCGCTTCCGCTACGCCAACCGCGACATGGCCGAGCTCGAAACCCGCCTGAAGGAGGCCACGGAGGGCGGCGCCCGCCGCAAGCTGATCGTCACCGACGGCGTCTTCTCCATGGACGGCTACGTCGCGCCGCTCGCCGAGATCTGCGACCTGGCGGAGCGCTACGACGCCATGGTCATGGTCGACGACTCGCACGCGGTCGGGTTCGTCGGCCCCGGCGGCCGCGGCACCCCGGAACTGCACGGCGTCATGGACCGCGTCGACATCATCACCGGCACCCTCGGCAAGGCCCTCGGCGGCGCCTCCGGCGGCTACGTCGCGGCCCGCGCCGAGATCGTGGAGCTGCTGCGCCAGCGCTCGCGCCCGTACCTCTTCTCGAACTCCCTCGCCCCCGTCATCGCGGCGGCCTCGCTCAAGGTCCTCGACCTGCTGGAGTCCGCCGGCGACCTGCGCGAGCAGCTCGCCGCCAACACCGCGCTCTTCCGCACGAAGATGACCGAGGCCGGCTTCGAGATCCTCCCCGGCGACCACGCCATCGCCCCGGTGATGATCGGCGACGCGGCCGAGGCGGGCCGGATGGCGGAGCTGCTCCTGGAGCGCGGGGTCTACGTGATCGGCTTCTCCTACCCGGTGGTGCCCATGGGCGCGGCGCGCATCCGCGTCCAGCTCTCGGCGGCCCACTCGACGGCCGACGTCGAGCGCGCGGTGGCCGCGTTCACGGACGCGCGTGCGGCTCTGGCGGCCGAGAAGGCCTGACCGGCCCGAGTGGCCCAAGTGGCCCCAGTGGTCCGAGTGGTCCAAGCGGCCCAAGTGGTCCGAGGTGCCGGAGAGCTGTGAGGGGCCTGACCGGCCTCGGGGGCTCAAGCGCCCTGAGGGGTCCGAGAGGTTCGCGAGGGCCGAGGGCTTCGCGCGGCCGAGGGGCCCTGCGTGGCCTGCGACAATGGAGGGGTGATCGACCCCCGCCGGCTGCGCATCCTGCGGGCCGTGGCGGACCACCGTACGGTGACCGCCGCGGCCGCAGCCCTGTACCTCACCCCCTCGGCCGTCTCCCAGCAGCTCGCGGCGCTGGAACAGGAGACCGGCCACGCACTGCTCACCCGCAGCGGCCGGGGCGTACGGCTCACCGCGGCCGGTGAGATCCTCCTCGGCCACACCCACGAGGTGCTGGCGCAGCTGGAGCGGGCGGAGGCCGAACTCGCGGCGTACGCGGGCGGCTCGGCGGGCGAGGTCACCGTGGCCGCCTTCGCGACGGGGATCGCGGAGGTCCTGGCCCCGGCCATCGCCCGGCTCGCGCTGGACCGGCCGGGCATCCGGCTGCGGGTCCGTGACGCGGAGGGCGACCAGAGCCTGCCCCTGCTGCTGGACGGCGAGGCGGACGTCGCCCTGGCGGTCGAGTACCGGGGCGGTCCGGGGGCGGACGACGCCCGGCTGTCGGTCCTCCCGCTGTACGCGGAGCCCTTCGACGCGGTGCTGCCCTCGGGGCACCCGCTGGCCGACCCGCCCGCGGTGTCGCTGGCGGACCTGTCCGACGCGGACTGGGTGGGCCAGTACCCCGGCAACCCCTGCCACGACGTGACGCTGCTCGCCTGCGAACTGGCCGGTTTCGAGCCCCGGTTCGTCCACTCCTCCGACGACTTCCGCGCCGTCACCGCGCTGGTGGGCGCCGGGGCGGGCGTGGCCCTCGTACCGCGCTCGGCGCTGCGGGGCATGGACCTCAAGGAGGTCCAGGTCCGCCCGGTCACCGGCCCGGCCGCCACCCGCCGGGTCTTCGCGGCCACCCGGCGGGGCGCCGAGACCCATCCCCTGATCGCCCCCGTGCTGGCTGCCCTGGTCCGGGAGGCGGAACGGGTGCCGGGCCACTGAAGGGCACACCTTCGGACGCTCCCCGTTGGTCCGATGTGCTGGCCTGCTCGCGTGTCCGGCGGGCCGAGAGGCCCGGTCGCGGTGCGGACGGGTCAGGCTCTCGTTCAGACCCGGGGAACGACCCCGGGGTTGTCCGAGAGCAGGAGCACTCATATGAGTCCTGAGCACAGCGCGACCCCGCAGGACGCGCCGACGCCTCGCGGCGGGCTGACCGGGATCCGCAAGCTCATCGCGATCGCGGCGGCGGTGACCGTCGCGGTGGGGACCCCCGCGGTGGCGGTGGCCGCCGCCGCGACCAACCAGTCCGACACCGGCACGACGTACGCCGCCGATCCGCACTGCGACGACTACGACGACGATGACGACGACAACCACCACCAGAACAGGAAGTGCAAGTCCTCGAAGCCCAGACCGACCGTGACGGTGACGCGAACGGTCACCGCCTACCCGACGGCGACGGTCACCGCCACGGCGACCGTGACCGCCACGGCCACGGCCACCGCCACCGCGTGCGGCACGGGCGTCGACTCGGCAAAGTCGAATGGCAATGAGCAGTTCCTTGCCGCACTGGTGAACGGCGTGCCGTACGCCGGCAGGCGGGCCGCCACCAACACCGCCCCGGACAGCCCGAACATCGTGTCGGGTGCGGGCAACGCCCCGGGCTGGACCAACCTGAGCGCCATCACGGGATACCCGACGGCTTCCCCGGTGTGCGACATCTCGGTGGACTCCCAAGGCAGCGACGTGTTCTACAAGATCATCACCACGGCCGGAACGGTCCATACGCTGCACTGTGCGTCCAACGGCGCCACTGTCATCTGTCCCGCGCCGGCACAGGGCAACACCCCGCAGTCCCAGTGGGTGGCGGTGACCCCCCAGCCCGCGCCCTAGCTCCCCAGGAGCGGGTGGAACAACGCCCCCGGTCGAGGCCGGCCGGGGGCTTCACACGCGGACGACCTCCACCCCCGCCGCCGTGAAGCGGGCCGCCACCTCCGCCGGGATGCCGGTGTCCGTCACCAGTACGTCCACCTGGGAGGTCGCGCAGATGCGCGCGAAGGCGCGCACGCCCAGCTTGCTGGAGTCAGCCGCGATGACCACCCGGCGGGCCCGCTCGCACAGCAGGCGGTTGACCGAGGCCTCGTCCTCGTGCCGGGTCGCCGCGCCGTCCGCCGGGTCGAAACCGTCCACGCCGAGCACCGCCGTGTCCACGGCGAGCTGGCCGAGCACCTGCTCGGCGAGGGGGCCCGTGAGCTCGTAGGACTGGGGGCGGGCGACACCCCCCGTCAGCACGATCTTGAACTGCGGCCGGATCACCAGCTCGCCCGCGATGTTGAGGGCGTTCGTCACCACCGTGAGCGCCGGCGAGCCCTGGGCCAGGTCCGGGCGTCCGGCCAGGGCCCGCGCCACCTCGGTGGTCGTGGTGCCGCCCGTCAGGCCGACCACCTCGCCCGGCACGATCAGGGCCGCCACCGCCTCGCTGATCCGTTGCTTCTCGGCGGCCCGGCGCGAGGTCCGGTAGCGCAGCGGGAGCTCGTACGAGACCCCGTGCAGCACGGCCCCGCCGCGGGTGCGGACCAGCAGCTGCTGTTCGGCGAGCTGGTCGAGGTCGCGGCGGATCGTCGCGGCCGACACGCCGAGGGCCTCCGCCGCCGGCTCCACCTCCAGCTCGCCCCGCTCCACGAGCAGGTCCAGCAGTGTCTGCCAGCGTTCCTTGCGCGTCATCGGCCACCCCCTTCGGTCTTTTCTGCGACATTCGTTCCACGGCGCCGCCGGCGGGTTCCCCGGCCTCCACCGGCCCACCCGGCGACACTAACGCAGTCGATCACCCCGTGAATGCTTGAAGTTGCGTGAAACTGCCCGATACCTTGCAGGAAAACGCATTCAGACCCGCCTGTCGCACGAGGGAGCCTGTATGAGTCACGTCGCGCACGAGTTGGGCACACAGCCCGCATGCTGGGAGCGGGCCGCCGAACTGGCCCCGGCCCAGCGGGCGTTGCTGCCGCAGCCGGGGGAGCGTACCGCGATCGTCGGGTGCGGGACCTCGTACTTCATGGCCCAGGCGGCCGCCGTCCTGCGCGAGGAGGCCGGCCAGGGCGAGACCGACGCCTTCGCCGCCTCGGAGTTCCCCCGCCACCGCCGCTACGACCGGGTCGTCGCCCTGACCCGTTCCGGCACCACCACGGAGGTGCTCGACCTGCTGGGCGCGCTCCGCGACGCGGGCGTGCCCACGACCGCCGTCATCGGCGATCCCGCCACCCCGGTGATGACCCTCGCGGACGAGCTCGTCGTCCTCGACTTCGCCGACGAACAGTCCGTCGTGCAGACCCGCTTCGCGACCACGGCCCTCACCCTGCTGCGCGCCCACGTCGGTCTGCACACCCCCGCCGTGGTCGCCGACGCCCGGACCGCCCTCGCCGAGCCGCTGCCCGCCGAGCTGGCGAGCCGGGGGCAGTTCACCTTCCTGGGCCGCGGCTGGAGCGTCGGACTGGCCAACGAAGCCGCGTTGAAGATGCGGGAGGCCTCGCTGTCCTGGGCCGAGTCCTACCCGGCGATGGAGTACAGGCACGGGCCGATCAGCGTCTCCGGACCCGGCACCGCCACCTGGTCCCTCGACGAGGCCCCCGAGGGACTCGCCGCGCAGGTACGGGCCACCGGCGCCCAGTGGGTGGCCGGGCGGCTCGACCCGCTCGCCGAACTGGTCCGCGTGCACCGCCTCGCGCTCGCCGTCGCCGCCCACCAGCAGCTGGACCCGGACGCGCCGCGCCACCTCACCCGCTCGGTGATCCTCACCACCGGCGAGGAGGCGGTCCGATGAGCCTCGTCCCCGCCGGCCCGCTCGTCCTGGAGGCGGCCCGTGCGGGCCGCGCCGTCGCCGCCTTCAACATCATCACCCTGGAGCACGCCGAGGCGGTCGTGGCCGGGGCCGAGGCCGCCGGGCTGCCGGTCATCCTGCAACTGAGCGAGAACGCCGTGAAGTTCCGCGGCGGACAGCTGCTGCCCATCTCCCGCGCGGCCGCCGCCTGCGCGGAGGCCGCCGGGGTCCGCGTAGGCCTGCACCTGGACCACGTCAAGAGCACGGAACTGCTGCGCCAGGCCTGCGACGCCGGATACAGCTCGGTGATGTACGACGCCGCGCACCTCCCTTACGGCGAGAACCTCGAGGCGACGCGCTCCGCCGCCGACTGGGCGCATGCCAACGGGCTGTGGATCGAGGCCGAGTTGGGCGAGGTCGGCGGCAAGAACGGCGCCGCGCCCCTGGACCCGCACGCGCCCGGCGCCCGTACGGATCCGGACGAGGCACGGCGGTTCGTCGCCGACTCCGCGGTCGACGCGCTGGCCGTCGCGATCGGCAGCAGCCACGCGATGACCAGCCGGACGGCGGCCTTGGACCACGTGCTGCTGGCCCGGCTGGCCAAGACGGTCGACGTGCCGCTCGTCCTGCACGGCTCCTCCGGGCTGCCGGACGCCGAGCTCGCCGCGGCCGTCGCCGGCGGCATCCGCAAGGTCAACATCGGCACCGCGCTGAACGTCGCCATGACCGGGGCCATCCGCACCCACCTCACCCCGGCGGACCCTCGGCCCTACCTGACGGCGGCCCGGACGGCGATGACGGCGACGGCGGCGGCTATGATCAGCGCCCTGAACTGACGGGGCACGGGGGCGGGGGCGGTCGTGGAAGCACAGTCGGGACGCACGAATCGGCGCAGGTTCCTGCTGATCGCCGGCCTGCCCCTGCTCGCCGCGGGAGGGCTCACCACGTACGCGGCCTGGCCGGTGCCGAACCCGGACACGACCCGGGTCCGCACCGACCTCGACCCGCTGAAGTCCCGCTTCGGGACGTACGTGGGCGAGCTGACCGAGGCGCACTGGCTGGGCTACGACATGGACGAGAGCCCCGGGGACCGGACCATCCCGAGCCCGGACTCCCGGGTCCGGCTGGCCGGTGTCGCCCACCTCGCGGCCGGCGGCGCGGCCGCGCTCGTGCGCAACGCCGAGTACGCCTTCACACCCGCCGCACCCGCGTCCGCGCTGCCTGCCCCGCTGAAGAACTACGTGCCCGCCGACGCCGCCTGGCAGCACAGCCCGCAGTTCGACGCGTACGCGAACCGCCCGCAGTCGGACGGCCGGCCCTCAGGCGCGTACCACCTCGACGAGGCCCGGGACCTCGTCCACTTCGACCTCGTCTACCTGTACACCTGAGGGCCCGCGGCTCAGATGCCGACGGCCCCGTCGATCCGCTCGCGGAGCAGGTCGGCGTGCCCGTTGTGGCGGGCGTACTCCTCGACCATGTGGATGAGCACCCAGCGCAGGGACACCTTCCCGCGCCACGCGTCCACGGCCTCGACGTCCAGGTGGGGCGCCTCGGCGACGTAGCGTTCGGCGAAGGCCACCTCGGCGCGCCACGCCTCCCAGGCCGCCTCGACGGCGGCGGGGTCGAACACGGCGCCGTCGAAGTCCCCGTCGGGATCGGCCGCGGACGAGAAGAGCGGCGGTGCGTCCTGCCCCGCCAGGACCTGCCGGAACCAGCGGCGCTCCGTATCGGCGAGGTGGCGGACCAGTCCCAGCAGGGAGAGCGTGGACGGTTCGATCGACCGCCGCGCCAACTCCTCTCCCAGGCCTGCGCACTTCAGTTCCAGGGTCGCGCGGTGGTCCGCCAGGAAGGCGGCCAGCATGCGCCGTTCGTCACCGGTGGCGGGGCCGCTGAAGCGGCCGTCCCGCTCGGGCTCGACGAAGAATTCCGCTCTGCTCCGTGGAGTCGTCATAGCCGAGAGTATGAACGCCGCCACCGGGCGGACGGCACCCGGGTTCTTCCTAATTTCTGCAACTGGTTCTACTCTGACCGCCGCCACAGCGAACCGGCTGGACCGCGACACTCCCGGAGGGGCCGTGCACCTCGAATACACGCCTGAGCAGCAGCAGTTGCGCACCGAGCTGCGTGCCTACTTCGCCGAGCTGGTACCGGACGACGTCTACGCCCGCTACGAGGACCCGGCCGCCCAGAAGCGCTACTACCGGGAGACGATCCGCCGGCTCGGCGCCGACGGCTGGCTCGGGGTCGGCTGGCCCAAGGAGTACGGCGGCCGCGGCATGTCCCCGATGGACCAGTTCATCTTCTTCGACGAGGCCGCGCAGGCCGTCGTACCGCTGCCCCTGATGGCGCTCAACACGGTCGGGCCGACCATCATGCAGTTCGGCACCGACGAGCAGAAGGCGTACTTCCTGCCGAAGATCCTCGCGGGCGAGATCGACTTCGCCATCGGCTACAGCGAGCCCGACGCCGGCACCGACCTCGCGGCGCTCAAGTGCAAGGCCGTCCGTGAGGGCGACGAGGAGAGCGGCACCTACGTCGTCAACGGCCAGAAGATCTGGACCACCAACGGCGACACCGCCGACTGGGTCTGGCTCGCCGTACGCACCGACCCGGACGCCCCCGCGCACAAGGGCATCACCATGCTCCTCGTGCCGACCTCCGACCCCGGCTACTCCTGCACCCTGATCAACACCCTCGCCTCGCACGACACCACCGCCAGCTACTACGAGGACATCCGCGTCCCCGCGAGCCGCCGCGTCGGCCAGGAGAACAAGGGCTGGCGCCTGATCACCAACCAGCTCAACCACGAGCGCGTCACCCTGGCCGCGCACGGCACCATGGCCATCCGCGCCCTCCACGACGTGCAACGCTGGGCCGCCTCGACCAAGCTCGCCGACGGCCGCCGGGTCATCGACCTCGGCTGGGTACGCGGCCGGCTCGCGCGCACCCACGCCCGACTCGACGCGATGAAACTGCTCAACTGGCAGATGGTGAACGCCGTCCAGGCCGGCACCCTCACCCCGCAGGACGCCTCCGCGGTCAAGGTGTACGGCTCCGAGGCCCGCCGCGACGCGTACGCCTGGCTGATGGAGATCGTCGGCGCGGCCGGCTCCCTCAAGGACGGCTCCGCCGGCGCGGTCCTGCACGGTGAACTCGAACGCGGCTACCGCAGCGCCGTCATCTTCACCTTCGGCGGCGGCAACAACGAGATCCAGCGCGAGATCATCTCCTGGATCGGCCTGGGCATGCCCCGAGTCCGCCGCTGACGCCCTGTGTCCTGACGCCCTGTGATGCTGAGACACCGTCACAAAGGATTGTGCTGCCCGCACTTCGGGACGGCGCGGATCCGGACGGCTCGGAGCGCCCCGCGGCGCTTGGCTGCGGGGCGCCTTGTGGGTTCAGTCGACTTGCTCCCCGTCGTACGTACCGCCCTTGCAGTAGTTGCCCGCGTCATTGATCGCAGGCGTTCCGCCGCCCTGCTTGCACTCGGAAGGAGTGACGACGGAGGGGGCGCCCTGGGCGGTCGCGGCGGTGGCGGTGGCGGCGCCGGTGAGGCCGAGTCCGGCAAGGGCCGCCGTGGCAATGACGGCGGCGAGGATTCGTCGAATGCGCATGTGGTTCCCCTTTCACGGATTACCTCGGTTGGGGCACTCTTCAGCTTCTCACCCATGTGGGTGGCACGTCATGTTGGGCCGTGAGGAGGGCAGCGCTGTCGGGCGCGCGGGCGGGTGCCCAGGACGGGCGGGGGAGACGATGCGAGGCTGGAGTGAGGGCCCGCGCGAGTGGAGGTCCGGGTACGTGTCCCGGTCCGCCGGTCCGCGGCCCCCACCTTCGAACCTTCGGCCTGGCGACCACGCGCCGTTGCGGCGCAAGGGATGCGACGCGCAGTTCGTGTGGTCGGTCCGTGAGCCCGCCGGCCGGCGGGGCAGCGGTGACCGAGCCTCGCCAGGCGGCATCGCCCCGTGGATCCGGCCCGACGGGACCGGGACCGCGCGACCAACCCGGAAGGCAGGTCCCATGCGCACGTCGACCCGTATCGCCGGTGCCCTCACCGGCCTGACCCTCACCTTCGGCGGTGCGGTCCTCGCCGCTCCCGCGGTCCGAGCGGACATCCCCGCCTGCACGAACATGGCCGAAATGGCCGGTGCCACCGCTTCCGACTCCGTCACCGCGGCCTGCGGCCGCGGCGTGGTCGGAGACCTGCAGAGTTGCGTGAGCGGGCTGACCGATGCCGGAGTGGCCGGCGGCGCGGCAACCGCTGCCTGCCGGGCGGCGGCCCACGAACCGCGTTAGAGGACCGCGCGCGGAACTCACGGCGCCCGGCCTCGCCTCGCGGGCCCCATCCGGAGCGCCCATGCTGGGTAAGAGGGCGCCGTCGACTTGAGACTCGTCCTTCCCGAAGGCCGAGAAGGCGCCTGAGAGGAGGAGGAAGTCATGCGCATGCGAAGAATCCTGGGCCTCGCCCTGGCCGCGGCAACCCTCGCCGGCGCGAGCGCCATCGGCGCTGTCAGCGCCGGGGCCGCCTCGTCTCCGAACATCTCCAGGGACGACTGCGTGGCCGCCGGCGGCCAGGTCGTCGGACGCCCCTACAGCGGCGACGTCTGCACGCTGCCCGACGGGACCTCGCAGTCGATCACCTGACCGCTCGGCGCACGGCCGGGCCCCGGTCCGGCCGGTGCACAGGGCGCGGCGCGCTCCGGGTGACGGCCCCGGCCCACCTCGGTGGGAGCCCGCGCCCGTCCCGACACCGCGCCCGCCGCCGCCGTCGTGAACGGTGTCGGCCACCCCGTCATGTCGTCATCCACCGACCGGCGGGGTCGTTCGCACGTCCCGCCCGCACCGCTTTCGGATGTCCCCTGAGTTTCCCCTGACTTTCCCCTGAGCCCGCACAACCGAGGAGCCGACCGGCACGCTACACCCGCCGGTCGGCTCCGTCGTGCTCCTCGACCTCGCCGGGGCTGACTCCGTCGTTCGGCCCATCAAGGGCACCGGCTGCCCTGCCGAAAAGGACGAAGCGGAGTCGCCCCACCCTCGCGTTGCGGCACGCCTCCGCGCCCAGGCCGCCCCGATGACGGCGGCCCCGTCCCAGCCGACAGGCCCGGAGGCAATTCCGCATGCGCGTCTTCCTGCCCCTGACCGCCGTCACCACCGCCGCGCTCCTGCTCGTCACCGTCACCGGCGCGACTCCCGCCGCAGCGGACCGGAACCCCGACGGCACCCGACTGGTCAAGGTGTCCGACGGCGACCCGTACGCGGAGTGCACCATCGGAGCGAGATCCCCCGAGAGCATCGTCTACCCGGCCACCGAGGTCGAGCCGTACCTGTCCGTCGATCCGCGCGACTCCCGGCGCGTGGTCACCGTGTTCCAGCAGGACCGCTGGAACGACGGCGGCGCCCGTGGCCTGGCGGCGAGCTGGACCACGGACGGCCACACCTTCCACCGGAGCACGTTGCCGTTCAGCCTGTGCGCCCCCGGCGGCGCGGACTTCGAACGGGCCAGCGACCCCTGGGTGAGCACCGGACCGGACGGCACCGTCTACGCGAGCGGCGAGGGCGTCGACTTCGTCAAGAGCACGCGCAGCGCCCTTCTCGCCGTCACGTCCCGCGACGGCGGCCGCACTTGGCAGAACCTCACCACCACGCACGTCGACGAGCAGCCGTTCTTCAACGACAAGCCCTCGCTCACCGCCGACCCGATCCGCGAGGGCACCGCCTACCAGGTCTGGAACCGCCTCGACAACGACCCGCCCGGCCCCAGCTCCCTCAACGGTCCCGGCTACATCTCCATCACCCGCGACGGCGGCCACAGCTGGAGCGGGGCCCGGCAGTTCGTCGACACCAGCGCCGTGCCCAACACCCAGACCATCGGCCACCTGATCGTCGTCGACCGGCACACCGGCACCCTGTACGACTTCTTCGACACGATCACCTTCGCCGACGACCTGAGCACCGTCCTCGATGCCCACTACGCGATGGTCACCTCGACCGACGCCGGAGAGACCTGGAGCGCCCCGGTCACCATGGCACGGGACAGCGCCGTACCGGAGGTCGACCCGAACGACCCCACCAAGCTGCTGCGCGCCGCGTCCACCCTGCCCAGCCCGGCCGTCGACCCGAAGACGGGAACGCTGTACATGGCCTACGAGGGCGCGGACTTCTCCGGCGGTGCGTTCGACTCCGTCCAGCTGGTGCGCTCCACCGACGGCGGACGCACCTGGGGGAGCCCGGAGCTGATCAGCCCGGAGGGCGTGCCGGCCTTCTCCCCGTCGATCGCGGTCGACGAACGGGGCACGGTCGCACTCACCTACTACGACCTGCGGTTTCTCGAGCCGGGCGACACCACCACCCTGCCCACCGCCTACCAGCTGGCCACCCTGCCGCACGGGGACCCGAAGCGGCGGACCGAGCGACGCATCTCGCGGATCTTCGACTGGCTGGAGGCGCCGTTCGCCGGGGGCTACTTCCTCGGCGACTACCAAGGCCTGGTGGCGGACGACAAGGGAGTGCGGGCGGTGCTCACCGAGACCAACTCCGGCGCACCGCAGAACCGTACGGACGTGTACACCGGCAGATTCCGCATCCACTGACCGGCGCGGACGCCGCCGCCCGGCCGGCCGGCTGAGCTGCCGACCGCCGACGGCTGCGGGTGCGGGGCGAGCCGGTCCTGGTCGGCGTGTGCGGCCGGGCGCGTATTCGGTTACGGGGTCTGCGTCGGGGTGAACCTCGTGAGGAACAGCAGGGTGTCGACCAGGTCCTCGGCGGGGGCGCCGGTCGCGAGGCGGCGCAGCTGCTGGCCGAAGACCAGGGCGACGGCCACGCCCGCCAGGCGCTCCGGGTCCGGTACGCCGAGTTGGGTCAGGACCCGGGTGGCCAGCAGGTCGTAGGCGGCGAAGCACTCGGCCGCGGCGACGCGCAGCCGTTCGTCGCGGCCGGCCTGGACGTACAGCTCGAACGGCGCGATGTGCCGGCTGTCGAAGGCGTTGCCGCCGGCGACCTGCGCCACCACCTCGGCCGCCTGCCCGATGTCGAAGCGGTCGTCGGAGCACGCGTCGGCCAGCGCGGTGAAGTGGCGGGTCTCCTCGGCGACGAAGTGCAGCAGGCTCTCGCGCAACAGCTCGTGCTGGGTGGCGAAGTGGTAGGTGACGGACCCGAGGGATACGGCCGCCTCCTTGGCGATCCTCCGGTTGGTGACGGCGGCGATGCCGTCCTGCCCGATGATCCGCAGCACGGCGTCGATGATGCTCTGGCGGGTGTCGGAAGCGTGGGGCATGTCGGCATTCTGCCCCATCGGACGACGCGTCGGTCCCGACGGACAAGGGGAGTTGGGGCGTCCGCGGTGTGGACAGGCGGCACCGCGATCCCTACTGTTCGTTCGAACGAACAGAAGAGTGCCGTCGCGCGGGAGTCACGGGAGTCATCGTGGACATATCCGGATCGAACGTTCTGCTCACCGGGGCCACCGGAGGCATCGGCGCCGCCCTCGCCTCGCGTCTGACCGCGCAAGGGGCCCGCCTCACGGTCACCGGGCGGCGGGAGGAAGCCCTCAAGGCCACCGCGGAGGCCTGCGGCGCCCGCACGGTGGTCGCCGACCTGGCCGTCCGCTCCGACGTCGTCGGCCTCGCCGAAAGCTGCGCCGACACGGACGTCCTCGTCGCGAACGCGGCCCTGCCCGCCAGCGGCAACCTGCTGGACTACACCGAGGAGCAGCTCGACCGAGCCCTCGATGTCAACCTGCGCGCACCCGTGCTGCTGTCCCAGCTGCTCGCGGCGCGCATGGTGGCCCGCGGCCGCGGGCACATCGTGCTGGTCGGTTCGATCTCCGGCAAGGCGGCGACCAAGTCGACCTCCCTGTACAACGCGACGAAGTTCGGGCTGCGCGGATTCGCCCTCGCCCTGCGCCAGGAGCTCAGGGGCACGGGGGTGGGGGTGTCCCTGGTCCAGCCCGGCTTCGTCCGTGACGCCGGGATGTTCGCCGCCACCGGCGCCGCCACCCCGAACGGCATCCGGACCGTCACGCCCGGCCAGGTCGCCGACGGCGTCGTACGGGCCGTCCGGCGCGACCGGTGCGAGGTCAACGTGGCGCCGCTGGAGCTGCGGCTGCTGAGCGCCATCGCCGGCCAGTTCCCCGGCTTCGCCGAGCGGGTCCAGGCCCGGACGGACGTCGACGGCTCCGTGCGCCAGATCGTCGAAGCCCAGCGCTCACGCCGCTAGGCCGTCTCTTTCGGATCTCGCCGGGGCCTGCGGCCCTCCCCCAGCTACCGCTGGGAGGTGCCCCCAGGCACCGCGCCCGGCCGCCCCGCGCGTCCGTACCCCGTCGCACCCGCACGTCTTCCCTGTCACTTCACGTGAAGGAGAGCACGGCTGTGTCGAGTGAACACCTTCCGAACAACGCGGCGTCCGACCCCGGCCCCGACCCCGACCCCGCCCCGGGTGTCGAGCGCAGGTCCCTGCTCCGCTTAGGGGCCATGCTCGCCGCGGGGGGAGCCGCCGCGCTGGTGCCGGCACCGGTCGTGTACGCCGCGACCAGCGGCCGGGGGACCGACGAGGAGACCACCAGCTACAAGGGACACTCCCCGTCCGGCAGCGACCAGTGGGCGTACGTCGGCTTCGACGTCCCCGCCGGAGTGCAACGGATCTCCGTCTCCACCTCCCACGACGCCGCCGCCGGCATCCTGGACCTCGGCATCTTCGGCCCGTCCGGATTCCGCGGCTGGTCGGGCGGCGAACGGGCCGGGTTCACCCTCTCCGCGGCGGACGCCACCCCCGGCTACGTCCCCGGGCCCGTCGAGCCCGGCGGCTGGTCCGTCATTCTGGGGCCGATGGTCGGCGCCGCCGGCGGCATGGACTGGCAGGTCGACGTCACCCTGCACCGCGGAGACCCGCTGCCCGAGGCTCCGTACGACATCCTGCCGGCCGCGGTGGCGGGGCGCGGGCCCGGCTGGTACCGGGGCGACCTGCACCTGCACAGCGTGCACTCCGACGGGAAGCGCACGGTGGACGAGATCGTCGCGGCCGCCCGCCGGGAGGGCCTGCACTTCATCGCCACCTCCGACCACAACACCAGCTCCACCGGGGTGACCTGGCGCGGAAACGTCCCGACGGACCTGCTGGTCGTCAACGCGGAGGAGGTCACCACCCGCCACGGCCACTGGCTGGCCGTCGGTCTGCCCCAGGGCGAATGGGTGGACTGGCGCTACGGCCCCGCGGACCAGGGGGTGTTCGACGGCCACGCCCGGCGCGTGCACAGTCTGGGCGGACTCACGATCGCCGCCCACCCGCTCACCCCGGCGGCGGGGTCCTTCTGGGAGTTCGGCCTCGACCGCGTGGACGCGCTGGAGGTGTGGAACGGACCGTGGACCCTGGACGACGCCGCCAACATCGCAGCCTGGCACGTCATGCTCTGCCTCGGCAAGCGGGTCGCCGCCGTCGGCAACAGCGACGCCCACAGCCCGGAGGACGCCGTCGGCCGGCCCCACAACGTGGCGCGAGCGACGAGCCTGTCGACGCCCGCGATCCTGGACGCCCTGCGCCTGGGCCGGTCGTACGCGGTCGAATCCGCGGCCGTGACCGTGGACTTCACCGCCCGCGCGAACGGGGCGGTCGCGGGACCCGGCGAGGAACTGCCCCTGTCGTTCTTCGACACCGTCGACGTGACCCTGGACGTGACCGGCGCCCCGGACAGCATCGCCACGCTGTACACCGAGTGGGGCATCATGGCCGCCACCCGCATCGACGGCAGTGGCAGGGGACGACTGCGGTGGCGCGGCTGGGGCAAGGCCTCCCTGTTCGCCCGGGCCGAGGTGCGCCGGCCCCAACCCGCCTCCACCACACTGGACCAACTGGTGGCCCTCACCAACCCGGTGTGGTTCTACTCCGCGCAACTGCCGCCCTACGACGTCGAGCGGCGCGTGTTCTTCCACACCGAGCGCCACCCCGACGGGTCGTGGAGCGGCATGCGGCCGCTGCCGGGAGCCGCCGGCGCCGCCTCGTTCGCCGGGGTGCAGAGTGCCGCGGCCGGCACGGCGGACGGTTCCGTCGTGGTGCTGGGCATCGCGGCCGACAACGGCCTGTGGCTGACGGTCGTACGGGGGGCGGCCACGGTCCGGCCCTGGCAGCGCGTCGCGGGACCGGACGGCTCGGCGGCGTTCCCCGTGCGGGAGGCGGACATCGCCGCCTTCCCGGACGGTACGTGCCAGCTCGTGGTGACGGCCCTGGACGGCACCACCTACCACCAGCAGCGCCGGGCCGACGGCGGGCTGCCCGGGTTCCGGGCCCTGCCCGGCTCGACCGCGCAGAGCCGCTGGGGTGCCACGAAGGTGTCGATCACCGCCATGCCCGACGGATCCGCCCAGCTGCTCAGCTACGGCACGGACGGGGCCATGTACCACCGCGCCCGCGGACGGGACGGTACGTGGACGACCTGGGGACGCCTGGCCGGCGTCAACGGGGCCCCGACGTTCTCCGGCCCGGCCCTGGCGATCACCGGCATGCCCGACGGCTCCTCCCAGGTCCTCGCGATCGGGCTCGACGGGATGGTGTACCACCAGCTGCGGCGGCCCGACGGCTCCTGGTCCGGTTTCCGGGCCCCGCGGGGCGTCGCCTCGGCCACCATGGGGGCCAGCGCCATCGGCATCGCGGGGACGCCCGACGGATCCGCCCACATCGTGGCGGTCGGGCTCGACGGACGGATCTGGCACGACATCAGGAAGCCGGACGGCTCCTGGACGCCGTTCGCACAGATACCCGGCCCGAACGGGAGGGACTCCTTCCCCGCGGGGCAGGTCCGCATCACCGCCCTGCGCGACGGCACCACGCACGTGACGGCCGTCAGCGCCGGCTAGCCGGAGCAGGGGCCGCCAGCCGCCAGGCGTTGACACACAAGAGTGTGAGTGGTTGAGTACTCACATGAAGAACGAACGCCCCCGGAAGCTGTCCACCGCCGAAGAGCGCCGCGAGACGGTGTTGCGCACCGCCATCGGCGCCTTCGCGGCGCGCGGCTACTGGGGGACCACCACGACCGAGGTGGCCAAGGCGGCCGGCATCTCGCAGGCGTACGTCTACCGGCTGTTCCCGAGCAAGGAGCTGCTGTTCACCGCGGTGGTCGAGCACTGCTTCGTGCAGGTCCGGGCCGGACTGGAGCGGGCGGCGGCCGAGGCGAAGGGCAGCTCCGCCGAGGTGGTGCTGGAGGCCATGGGGGATGCGTACGCGCTGCTGATCAAGGACAACGACCTGATGTTGATCCAGCTGCACGCCCAGGCCGCGGCCGTCTCCGAGCCGGCCGTGCGCGAGGTGGTCCGGCAGGGCTACGCCCGGGTGGTGGAGTACGTCCGCGGCGCCTCCGGCGGCACCGAGGAGCAGGTCCAGCAGTTCTTCGCGCTCGGCATGCTGTGCCACCTCATCGTCTCCATGGGGGCCGACGAGGTGGACGCCCCCTGGATCCGCACGCTGTCCGCGGGCATCACGCACTACTGAGGTCCGGGGCCGCCGCGTCACCGCGCGGGCGGTCCTCCTCGGCGGGGCACGAGCCCCGCCTTTTCTTGGCGGTCAAATGTGAGTGGTTAACCACTCAAGGAGGATGTCATGAGGTTCACCGCCACCGGTCGGCGACCCGGAGTGGCGCTCGCGGCTTTGGCGGGGGCGCAGTTCACGGTCATGCTCGCCACCTCGATCGTGAACGTGGCCCTGCCGCAGATCCGCGCCGGCGTCGGGCTGTCGGACAGCGGCACGACCTGGGTGGTCAACGCCTACGGCCTCGCCTTCGGCGCGCTGCTGCCGGCCGGCGGACGGGCGGCCGACCTGCTCGGCCGTCGGCGGGTGCTGATCGCGGGGCTCGCGGTGTTCGGGGCCGCCTCGGCAGCCGCCGGGCTGGCCGCCGCACCCCCGGTCCTGATCGCGGCCCGCGCGGTGCAGGGTCTGGGCGCCGCGGCCATCGCCCCGGCCGCGCTGGCCCTGGTGATGGACCTGTTCCCGCCGGGAGCCGGGCGGGGGAGGGCGCTGGGCGTGTGGGGCGCGGTCTCCGGCGCGGGAGGTGCGGCCGGAGTCCTGCTCGGCGGGGTCCTCACCCAGGCGTGGGGCTGGCAGTGGATCTTCTTCGCCGTCGCCCTCGGCACGCTGCCGGTCCTCGCCGGCACCGTGGTGAGCGTGCCGCGGACCCCGGTCACCGGCAGCGGCCGGTTCGACCTGCCCGGGACCACCACCGTCACCCTGGCGCTGGCCGCCCTGGTGTGGGGCCTGACCACCGCCCGCCGCTCCGGCTGGACGGACACCGCCGTCCTCGGGGCCTTCGCGGCCGCCGCCGCGCTGGCGGCCGTGTTCGTCCTCGTCGAACGCCGCCACCCGAATCCGCTGCTGCCGCCGCGCCTGTTCCGCGCCGGCCGCGTCACCGCCGGCAACGCGCTGATGGCCCTGCTCGGTTCGGTGTGGATCGCCCTGTTCTTCTTCCTGCCGCTCTACCAGCAGCAGGTCCTCGGCTCCAGCCCGCTGGTCACCGGCCTCGGCCAACTCCCCCTTGCGGCGGCCAACATGGTCGGTTCCGCCCTCGCCCCACGGATCTCCCGCCGGGTCGGCGCGACCGCGGCGGTGACCGGCGCCCTGCTGACCGAGGCCGCCGGATTCCTCTGGCTGTCCCGGCTCGGCGCGGACGGCAGCTACCTCGCCGACGTCCTCGGCCCGAGCATCCTGATCGGCCTGGGCCTGAGCATCGCCTTCGTGCAACTCACCGCCCTGTCCGTGGAGGGCGTCGCCCGCCGGGACGCCGGGCTCGCCGGCGGCCTGGTGAACACCTCCCGGCAGGTCGGCGGCGCCATCGGCCTCGCCGTCCTGGCCACCCTCGCGGGCACCGTCACCACCCACGCGGCCGTCCACCAGCCGCAGCTCGAAGCACTCACCGCCGGCTACCGCGTGGCCTTCGGCATCTCCGCCGCCGTCCTCGTGGCCACCGCCGCCCTCGCCCCCCTCCTCATCCGCCGCACCTCGGCCGCCCCCTCCGCGGCCGCCCCCTCCGGGGCGACCGACAGGACACCCCCCGGCCCGGCCCCGCAGCCCGCCGCAGACGGCCACCGCTGACCATCCGACCGTACGCACCACCGACAGCACCCCGACCGAGAGGAAGAACCGCCGTGTTCACCATCGACGAGACCGCTCCCGCCATCGTCCGCCTGTCCACCGTGATCGACGCCCCGCTGGAGCGGATCTGGGCCCTGCACACCGACATCGACGCCTGGCCGAGCTGGAACGCCGACGTGGACCAGGCCGAACTCGACGGCCCGCTGCTGCCCGGCCACTCCTTCACCTGGAAGACGCACGGGCTGGACATCACCTCCACCATCCGCGAGATCGTCCCCGGCGAGCGGCTGGTCTGGGGCGGCCCGGCCAACGGTATCGAGGGCGTCCACGTGTGGACCTTCGAACAGACCGGCGGCCAGGTGACCGTCCGCACCGAGGAGTCCTGGAGCGGCGCCCCCGTCGACGCCGCGCCCGCCGAGCTCGGCCAGGCCCTGCACGACTCGCTGACCGCCTGGCTCGCCGCCCTCAAGGCCCGTGCCGAGCAGACCGACTGACAGCGACCGCCCGCGCCCCCCAGGCCCGTACCAGCGCCAACCCGTCAACCGTCACCGTTACCGTCACGCAAAGCGAGGTTCCCGCCATGACCACCGACAAGAAGCCCTACCTGACCGGCCACTACACCCCGGCCGTCGACGAGATCACCGCCACCGAGCTGACCGTCGAGGGCTCCCTGCCCCCCGAGCTGACCGGCCGCCTGATCCGCAACAGCCACAATCCCAAGCCCGGCGTCACCCCCACCCACTGGTTCAAGGGCAGCGGCATGGTCCACGGCATCCGGCTTCGCGACGGCCGCGCCGAGTGGTACCGCAACCGCTGGGTGCGCACCCCCGCCCTGGACGGCGCCCCGTACATGACCGATCGCGGCCCCGACCTGACCGCCAGTACCGCCGGCACGCACGTCATCGAACACGCCGGGCGCCTGCTGGCCCTGTGCGAGGCGCACCTCCCCTTCGAACTCACCCGGGACCTCGACACCGTCGGCGCCTACGACTTCGACGGCAAACTCACGAGCGCGATGACCGCGCACCCGAAGACCGACCCGGTCACCGGCGAGCTCCACTTCTTCGGGTCCTCGCCGTTCCCGCCGTTCCTCACCTACTACGTGGCCGACGCCAAGGGCGAGGTCTTCCACAGCGCCGAGGTGCCGGGGGCGACCGCCTCCCTCAAGCACGACTTCGCCGTCACACGCAACCACGTGGTGTTCTTCGAGGGCACCGTCACCTTCGACCCCACCGAACACTCCGGCATCCCCTACGGCTGGAACGACGCACAGCCGGCGCGCATCGGCGTCATGCCCCGCGGCCCGCACGGCGCGGCGAAGACCCGCTGGTTCCCCATCGAGCCGGGCAGCATGCTGCACGCCGCCAACGCCTACGAGGACGCCCACGGCCGGATCGTGCTGGAGGGGCCGACCGTGGACCGGGAGGGCTTCCGGCTCTCGTGGAACTGGTGGGTCGGCGCGCCCGAGCGCGGCGCCGAACCCAACACCCGCTCCTACAACCGCCGCTGGGTCGTCGACCTGGCCGCGGGCCGCGTGGACGAGCGGGTCATCGACGACCTCACCATCGAATTCCCCACGCTCAACGAGGAGTTCCTCGGCGCCGAGCACCGCTACCAGTACGCGGTCTCCTTCCCCGACCAGGAAGGTCACGACGGCTACGGCATCGTCAAGTACGACCGCACCACCGGCGCCCGCCGCATCCACGAGGCCGGTGACGCCCGCCTGCCGAGCGAGGCGGTGTTCGTCCCGGCCGCCGGCGCCTCCCGCGAGGACGACGGCTACCTGCTCACCGTCGTCTCCGACCTCAAGCAGGACGCCTCCCAGCTCCTGGTCCTGGACGCCTCCGCCCTCGAACGGATCGCCACGGTCCACCTGCCGCGCCGGGTCACCGGCGGCATCCACGGCTCCTGGATCCCCGACGGCGACCCGGACGCCGACCTCGACGGCTGACGCCGCCGCCCGCGGCCCCGGGGGACTCCACCCCCGGGGCCCGGCGCCGGCTCAGGGGGCGATCGGGAGCTGTCGCTTGTGCGCGGTGAGGCGGTAGCGGTGGGTGATGGCCGCGTAGGCGGCCTCGCCGACGGGCTTGCCTTCCAGGAGGTCGTCGATGTCGTCGTACGTGACGCCGAGGGCCTCCTCGTCGGGCCGGCCCGGCTTCAGCGTCTCCAGGTCCGCGGTCGGGGTCTTCACGGTCAGCTCGGCGGGCGCGCCCAGGGCCTGGGACATGGCCCGTACGCGCCGCTTGGTGAGGCCGGTGAGCGGCACCACGTCGGCCGCGCCGTCGCCGAACTTCGTGAAGAAGCCGGAGACGGCCTCGGCGGCGTGGTCGGTGCCGACCACCAGGCCCTCGTGCGCGCCCGCGACCGCGTACTGCGCGATCATGCGCTGGCGGGCCTTGATGTTGCCGTGCACGAAGTCCTGGTGGTGCGGGTCGCGGAAGACCGTGCCGCCGGCCAGTACCGCCTCCAGCGCCGCGTCACTGGCGGCCTTCACGTCGACGGTCAGGATCCGGTCGGGCCGGATGAACTCCAGCGCCAGCTGCGCGTCCGCCTCGTCGGCCTGGGTGCCGTACGGCAGCCGCATCGCGAAGAACGTGGCGTCCTGCCCGGCGGCCCGCACCCGCTCGACGGCGAGCTGACACAGCCGGCCCGCGGTGGTGGAGTCCACGCCGCCGCTGATGCCCAGCACCAGGGAGCGCAGGCCCGTGGAGGTCAGCTGGCCGGCCAGGAAGGCCACCCGGCGCTCGATCTCCTGCTGCACGTCGAAGGACGCGCTCACCTGGAGATCCCGGGCGATCTCCTGCTGCAGGGGTATGGACGCCAGGTCGGTCACGGCTGCTCCTCGGTCGGGCCCGTCGGCGGGGGCGGGGCGCGCCGCAGGGCCGGGGCCACGGGCGCGTGGATGGGGGACGGAAGCACTCTAGAGGACGGCCGGGGCCGCACGCTCAGGGCATCCGGGCAGGTGGGCGCGGTCCCGGCACGGGCGTCCCGGCGCCACGGCCCGGCGCCGGACCCACTCGTCCGGGCGTCAGCCTGTTGGCCCAGTGGTGACTGACACGCCGTCACCCGGGGTCCTACGCTGCGCAGTGCGCAGGCCCCCGGGCAGTGCGCACCGCACCGCACCGCACCACACCGCACCGAACCGCTGTCGCGACCCCGAGCGCCGCCCGACAGCGCCCCGACCCGCCGGCGAGGCCTCGCCCCGACGGCGGGCCTGGCCCCGACCTCCGGCCGAAAGGTCTGCCTCCCGATGTCCCCACGCACCCCGTGCGGGTCCCCGCCCCGGACCCCCCGACGCCGCCACCCGCGCCGGGCGTTCCAGCTGGCCGCCGCCCTGCTCCTCGGCCTGATCGGCCTGCCCGTGGCCGCGGCCCCCGCCCGCGCCGACGCCGGGGACATCACCGAGTACCCGCTCCCCACGGCCGGCAGCTCTCCCGGCGACATCACCACGGGATCCGACGGGAACCTGTGGTTCACCGAGCAGGGCGTCCGGAAGATCGCCCGGATCACCCCCGCCGGACAGCTGACGGAGTACCTGCTGCCCGGCGTCGACAACAGCCCCCTCGGGATCACCGCCGGCCCCGACGGCAAGCTGTGGTTCACCGACACCGGCCACCGGATCGGGAACATCACCACGGCGGGTCTGATCACCGAGTACGACCTGCCCGCCGGCAGCGGCACACCGTTCGCCATCACCACGGGGCTCGACGGGAACCTCTGGTTCACCGAGGACCCCGGTGACCGGATCGGGCGGATCACCCCCACCGGGAAGATCACCGAATACCCGCTGCCGCATCCCGGCAGCGGCCCGGAGTCCCTCGTGACCGGGCCCGACGGGAACCTGTGGTTCACCGAGATCACCGGCAACCGGATCGGGAGGATCACCCCCCAGGGCAAGATCACCGAGTACCCGCTGCCCAACGCCGACAGCGGCCCGGACGTCATCACCGCCGGCCCCGACGGGAACCTGTGGTTCACGGAGCTCTTCGGCAACCGGATCGGCCGGATCAGCACGGCCGGGGTCGTCACCGAGTACACCCTGCCGGACGCCGACAGCGGTCCGGACGGGATCGCCGCCGGGCCCGACGGCAATCTGTGGTTCACCGAGCAGCTCACCGACGGGATCGGCCGGATCACCCCCGGCGGGGACTTCGCGCGCTACGCGCTGCCCCGTCGGGGCAGCCTCCCGATCCGGATCACCGCGGGACCGGACGCCCGCATGTGGTTCACCGAGATCGGCGGCGACCGCGTCGGACGGCTGGAGCTCGACGCCGGTCCGCCCCGGGCCGACCTGGCGGTCCGCCTGAGCGCACCGGCCTCCGTACGCGGCGGCGCCGAGTACGCGTACGACGTCACGGTGACCAACAAGGGGCCCTTCGCCGCCGCGGACCCGACCGTCATCCTGACCCTGCCGCGCGGGGTGCAGGTCACGGACGCGCCGCCGGGCGCCGACCGCCGCACTCCCGCTCCCACCCCGCTGACCTGGCGCGTCGACGCCCTGGGCGCCGGACAGCTGCGCGTCTTCCACGTCACGGTCCGAGCCCCCCAGCGCGGCGCCGTCACGGCCAGGGCCGCCGTCACCTCCCCGACTCGGGACCCGAACAGGAGGAACGACACCGATACGACCACCACCCGGATCCTCGGCCGCTGAGCGTGCGCACCCCCGACGGCGGCCCCGGATCGGTAGGCTGGGACCGCCGGGCGCCTGCGACGGGGAGGTACGGGATGGGTGACACCGCGACCGCACCGGAACCGGGCCCGGGAACCGCGCCGGAACCGGGACGACCCGCGCAGGAAGCGGAACGGGCGCCCGCGCCGGGACCCGGACCAGGGTCCGGAGCCGCAGCCGATCCGGGGTTGTACGGCCCGGCGTCCGTCACCTGGCACTGCCACGGCGACCCGATGATGTGGATCGCCGGCGTCCGGGCGCTCTACCTCCAGGCGCTCCACCCGCGCGCCGTCCGCGGCGTCATGGAGAACTCGGACTTCCGCCGGGACGCCTGGGGCCGGCTGCTGCGCACCGCCGACTTCGTCGGCACGCTCACCTACGGCACCACCGAGGCCGCCGAGCGCGCCGGCAGCCGGGTCCGCGCGATCCACCGCAAGCTCTCGGCCACCGATCCCCGCACCGGCGAACGCTTCCCCGTGGACGACCCCGCCCTGCTGCTGTGGATCCACTGCGCGCAGATCGACAGCTTCCTGCACGTCCTGCGCCGCTCGGGCGTCCGCCTCACCGCGGCCCAGGCCGACCGCTACGTCGACGAGAACCGCGTGAACGCCCGCCTCGTCGGCCTCGACCCGGCCGACGTGCCCGCGGACACCGCCGGGCTCGCCGCCTACTTCGAGCGGGTCCGCCCCGAGCTCGCCGCCGGCCCCGACGCGCACGCCGTGGACGACTTCCTGCGCGGCCCGCCGATCCACCCCCTCCTCGTGCCTGGCCGAAACCTGCTGTGGCGCCCCCTCGCCGACCTCGCGTACGGTTCCCTCCCCGGCTGGGCGCACCAGCTGTACGGGCGACCCGCACCGGCCCCGCGCAGCACCACCCGGCGCCTGAGCCTCACCGGACGCGTGTTGCGCAGCATTCCCGCAGGTCTGCGCTGGAAGCTGCCTCCAGGTCACATCTTGAAAGCGATGCGTCGCATGGGCCCCGGGAGCCGCCCCTCGCCGTACACACTGCGTACATCAGCGGCCATACTGGACCGGCCGGGGAGGGCGTAGCACGACAACGGGGGCGGCTTTAAGACATGGCGGAGTCCAGACTGATCCAGGGCCGGTACCGGTCGCTCGATCTGATCGGGCGCGGCGGCATGGGCGAGGTGTGGCGCGCCCGCGACGAATCGCTGGGCCGGCAGGTCGCGGTGAAGTGCCTCAAGCCGATCGGCGCCGAGCAGGACGCCCACTTCACCCAGGTGCTGCGCGAGCGGTTCCGGCGCGAGGCGCGCGTGGCCGCCTCCCTCCAGCACCGCGGTGTCACGGTCGTCCACGACTTCGGCGACGACAGCGCCGCCGGCGGCCCCCTCTACCTGGTCATGGAGCTCCTCGAAGGCCGCAACCTCAGCCAGCTCCTGGAGGACAACGAGACCCGCCCGCTCCCCGTGGACGTCGTCGTCGACATCGCCGAGCAGATGGCCGCCGCCCTCGGCTACACCCACGACCAGGGCGTCGTGCACCGCGACCTGAAGCCGGCCAACATCATGCGGCTCACCGACGGCACCGTGAAGATCTGCGACTTCGGCATCGCCCGCCTCGCCCACGACATCGGCTTCACGGCCAAGCTGACCGGCGGCGGCATGGCCATGGGCACCCCGCACTACATGTCGCCCGAGCAGATCGCCGGCGGCGAGGTCGACCACCGCAGCGACCTCTACTCCCTCGGCTGCGTCCTCTACGAGATCGCCACCGGGGCCCCGCCCTTCGACCTCGGCGACTCCTGGTCCGTGCTGGTCGGGCACCGCGACACCCCGCCCGTGCCGCTGCGCGAGCACCGCCCCGAACTGCCCGCCTCCTTCGAGCGGGTGGTCCTGGACCTGCTCGCCAAGCGCCCCGAGGACCGGCCCGCGGACGCCCGCCACGTGCACCGCCGGCTCGTCGAGGCCCGGTCGGGACCGGGCGGGCCGCCAGGGGCCCGTGCCCCGCTCCCGGCGTGGGCCCACGGGATGACCGCGGGCCGCAAGGCCGGGATCGACGCCCGCCCCGCGAGCGGCGAATGGGCGGTGCTCACCGGCTCCTGGACGGCCACCCGTCCCGGCGGCGGGCCGTCCGCGCTCCGTCCGAGCGGCGGGCACGCCGTCGTCCGCCCGTCCGGCGGCCAGCCCGTCGTCCGCCCCTCCGGCGGGCACTCCGTCGTCCGTCCGTCCGGCGGGCAGCCCGCCGTGGGTCCCGGCGTGCGCATCGTCCGGCCCGCGCCCGCCGAGGACCCCCGCCTGACCGTGGCGTACGGCGTCCCCCGCGGCCGCGGCCCTCGGGAGACCGGCCCCGATGCGCTCGCCGCCGGCCACACCCGGGCCTACGCCCTCAGCCGCGCGGGCCGGCCCGAGGAAGCCCTCGCCGTGTACACGGCCGTGGCCGAGGGACGCACGCGGGAACTCGGCCCGGACCACCCCGACACCCTCGCCGCCCGCCAGGAGACGGCGTACGAGCTGGGCCGGCTCGGCCGCCACCAGGAGGCGTACGACACCTACCGTGCGGTGCTCGTCGCCCGCGAACGGAGCACGGGCCGGCTCCACCCGGACACCCTGCGCTGCCGCCACAACCTGGCCTGCGCCCTCGGTGCGCTGGGTCGGTTCGCGGAGGCCCACGCCACCGCCGTCGCGGTCGCCGCCGACCGGGCGGCCGTCCTCGGCCCCGAGCACGCGGACACGCTGCTGACCCGGTACGAGGCGGCGTACGCGCTCGGCCGCCTGGAGCGCTGGCAGGAGGCCCTGGCCGGCTTCCACGAGGTCGCCGCCGTACGGGAGCGGGTGCTCGGCCGCGACCACCCCGACACCCTGGCCGCCCGCTACGAGGTCGGCATCGCGCTCGGCCGCACCGGCAACAGCGCCCAGGCCCTCGACCTGTTCCGGGCCCTGGTCCGCGACCGCACCCGCGCCTACGGCGCCGCCGATCCCGAGACCCTGCGCGCCCGGCACGTCCTCGGGGTCAACCTGGGCCGCCTGGAGCGCTGGGAGGAGGCGGTGGCCGAGGCCCGGCAGGTGGGGGCCGTACGGGCCGAGGCGCTCGGCGTCGAGCACCCGGACACCCTGGTCAGCCGCCGGGAACTCGCCGTCGGGCTCGGCCGGTTGGGCCGCTGGGACGAGGCCCTGCCCATCTACCGGGAACTCTCCGGCATCCGCGAACGGTCCCTCGGCGACGACCATCCCGACACGGCGTTGGCCCACGCCGACGAGGCCCACTGTCTGGAGCGGCTCGGCCAGGTGTGTTACCAAGAGCCATGACGACCTTCGGGCGGGACGTGTACGACGACGTGATCGTGGGCGGCGGGCACAACGGACTGGTCGCCGCCGCGTACCTGGCCAGGGCGGGCAGATCGGTCCTCGTCCTGGAACGGCTCGGGAACACGGGCGGAGCGGCGATCTCCAGCCGCCCCTTCACCGGCGTCGACGCCCGCCTCTCCCGCTACTCGTACCTCGTCTCACTGCTCCCGGCGAAGATCGTGCGCGACCTCGGCCTGCGGTTCGCGGTGCGCAGGCGGACGATCTCCTCCTACACGCCCGTCGAACGCGACGGCCGGCCCGGCGGACTGCTCGTCGGCGGCGGCGAGCAGCGCACCCGGGAGTCCTTCGCCCGGCTGACCGGTTCGGACCGGGAGTACGAGAGCTGGCGCGCCTTCTACGGGACCACCGGGGAGGTGGCGCGCAAGGTGTTCCCCAGCCTGACCGAGCCGCTGCCCACCCGTGCGGAGCTGCGGGCCCGGATCGACGACGAGGCCGCGTGGCGGATGCTGTTCGAGGAGCCGCTCGGGCGGGCGGTGGAGCGGTACTTCACCGACGACCTGGTCCGCGGGGTGGTCCTCACGGACGGGTTGATCGGCACGTTCGCGGACGCGCACGACCCCTCCCTCGCGCAGAACCGCTGCTTCCTCTACCACGTCATCGGCAGCGGGACGGGGGACTGGGACGTCCCGGTCGGCGGCATGGGCGCCCTGACGGACGCCCTCGCGGCCGCCGCGCGGGCCGCCGGGGCGGAGCTCGCCACCGGCCACGAGGTACTGCGGATCGACACGGACGGGACCGCTCCGGCCGAGGTGGTCTTCCGTACGGCCAGGGGGGAGGGCCGGGTGGTCGGCCGGACGGTGCTGGTGAACGCCTCACCGCGGGCGCTGGCCGAACTCCTCGGCGAGGAACCGCCGAGGGAGGCGCCCGAGGGCGCCCAGCTCAAGGTCAACATGCTGCTGCGCCGGCTGCCCCGGCTGCGGGACACCAGCGTGGACCCGCGTGAGGCCTTCGGCGGCACCTTCCACATCGCGGAGGGCTACGCCGAACTCGCGCGCGCCCACGCGGAGGCCGCGTCCGGCGAGCTGCCCTCCGTACCGCCGTCGGAGATCTACTGCCACTCGCTGACCGACCCGACGATCCTCGGACCCGACCTGGTGGAGCAGGGGTACCAGACACTGACCCTCTTCGGCCTGCACACCCCCGCCCGGCTGTTCGCGCACGACAGCCACCAGGCCCGGGAGGTGCTGCTGACCGCCACCCTCGCGCAGCTCGACGCGCACCTGGCCGAACCCCTCACCGACTGCCTCGCCTTCGACGCCGACGGCCGCCCGTGCATCGAGGCGAAGACCCCGCCGGACCTGGAGCGCGAACTGGGCCTGCCCGGCGGGCACATCTTCCACCGCGACCTGTCCTGGCCCTTCGCCGACTCGGGCGAGGGCGGCCGCTGGGGCGTGGAGACCGCCCACCGCAACGTACTGCTGTGCGGGGCGGGGGCGGTCCGGGGCGGCGGCGTCAGCGGGATCCCCGGACACAACGCGGCGATGGCGGTGCTGGGGCACTAGGCATGTCGTCCGGCCGGGGGGCCGTTTAGGCGATCGGCTCGATGACCACGATCGGGATCTCGCGGTCGGTCTTCGTCTGGTACTCGTCGTACGCGGGCCAGTGCTTCACCATCACCGCCCAGTACGCGGCGCGCTCCTCGGGGGTCGCGGTGCGGGCCGTGCCCTGGAGGATCTTGGGGCCGACCTGGATGCGGACCTCGGGGTGTTCGGTCAGGTTCCGGAACCAGAGCGGGTGCTCGGGGGCACCGCCCTTGGAGGCGACGAGCAGGTAGCGGCCGTCGGCCTCGCCGTAGATGAGGGGGGTGCGCACGGGCTTGCCCGAGACCCGGCCCACGGTGGTGAGCAGGAGGGTCTGGGTGCCGTTCCAGTCGTGGCCCTCGGAGCCGTTGGACGCCACGTACTGCTTGACGTGGTCAAGCTGCCAGCTTCCCGGCCGGGGGTCGGTCGGGTTGTCCCAGTCGATGGCGGTGGTCATGCGGTTTCGCCTGCCTTCGCGTTGAACGGTCAACGAATCTCACCAACGAGTGCCAACGCCCGCGGGCACGGTGTCCATTCCACCCGGGAGGGTGAATCCGTCGAAGAGGGCGTCCATCGCCCGGTGCGCGGCCCGGGCCGGGGTCGCGCGGACGGCGAGATCGCGGACGGCCACGGCGACCGGGTGGGTGAGGGCGGCGATCCGGCCCGCCCGGCGCGCGCGGACACGGATGGCGTCGGTCCGCGCGCAGCGGGCCGCGCTGTACGCGGCGAGAGCGGCCGGCACGTCCGTACCGCGCGCCCCGTCCAACAGGTGGGCGAGGACCGCGGCGTCCTCGACGGCCTGGCAGCCGCCCTGCCCGAGGTTGGGGGTCATCGCGTGCGCGGCGTCGCCGAGCCAGGCGAGGCGTCCGTGGTGGAAGCGGGGGAGCGGGGCCGCCAGGTCGTACAGGTCGTGCTGGAGCACGGCCGCCGGGTCGATCCGCTCCAGCAGGGCCGGGATCGGGTCGTGCCAGGTGCCGTAGCGGCGCAGCAGCTCGGCGCGGACGTCGGCGGGGCGGTGGCCCTCGGGGACGACGGCGGTGGCGTAGACGTACGTCCGGCCGTCGGCGAGCGGGACGACGCCGAAACGCTCGCCGCGGCCCCAGGTCTCGGCGGTGACCGCTTCGACGCGGCCCCCGGCGGCGGGCAGGACGGTGCGCCAGGCGGTCTCCCCGCTGTGACGGAGGCCGGGGTGGTCCGGGAAGTACCGGCGCCGCAGCGGGCTGTGGATGCCGTCGGCGGCCAACACCAGGTCGGCGCCGCCGAGGTCGCCGTCCGAGGTGCGGACCACGGGGGACCCGTCCGCATCGGCCACCGAGTCGACCGCGACGCCGTACCGGATCGTGCCGGCGGGGAGCGCGGCGGCCAGGGCGTCGGCGAGGGCCGAGCGGTGCACGGCGAGCGGCGGACCGCCGTAGCGGGCGGCGAGCGCCGCCGTGTCGGCGCGGCTCAGCCAGCGCCCGTCCGGGCGGCGCAGGCCCATCGCGGCGGGGACGGTCCGGCCCACGGCGCGGGTGACGTCGAAGCCGATGGCGTCGAAGGCGCGCAGGGCGTTGGGGGCGAGGACGATCCCGGCGCCGACGGCGGGCGGTCCCGGCGCCCGCTCGCAGACGGTGACCCGCCAGCCGCGTCGGTGCAGGGCCACGGCCGCGGTGAGCCCGCCGATCCCCGCGCCCGCCACGACCGCGTCACGCTGAAGTGCCGACATCACGCATCCCCTCTTTCCTCTACAGCTGTAGAGCCTGATGGCTTCACTCTACAGCTGTAGAGTGAGGGGATGTCCACCCCCTCCACGCCCTCCACGCCCGCCCCCCGTCGTCGGGGCGAGGGCGTCCCGGACCGCAGGACCCTGATCGCGGACACCGCGATCGGCCTCGTCGCCGCCTCCGGGCTCCGCGGGCTCACCCACCGTGCGGTCGACGGCGCGGCCGGGCTGCCCGCGGGCAGCACCTCGTACTACTTCCGTACGCGGACGGCGCTGATCGCCGCCTGCTACCAGCGGCTGGCCGAACTGGACCTCGGCGACGTCGCCGACCTCGGTGGTGGGGGCCCGCGCGTGCTCCCGGTGGCGGACCGGGACGAGGCCGCTGCCGCGCTGGCCGGACTGCTGTACCGCTGGCTGACGGTGGGGCGTGAGCGCCAGCTGGCCCGCTTCGAACTCAGCCTGGAGGCGGCCCGCAACCCCGCGCTGGACGCGGATTTCCTCCGGGCGGGGCAAGGGCCCCGGGCCCGGGCCGCGGGCATCCTCGCGGCCCTCGGGGCCGAACGGCCCGAGGAGGCGGCCGAGTTGCTGGTCGCCTGGACCGACGGGCTGCTGTACGACCGGCTGGCAGGCGCCCTCGCCCGCTCCCGCGTGGCCCCGGACCGGGCCGAACTGGCCGCCGTGGCACGCCGGATGATCGACGCCGTCCTCGCGCACCAGGGCTAGGATCCGGGCATGATCGCTGAACTGCAGTGCGTGGTCCTGGACTGTCCCGATCCGCAGGTGCTGGCCGAGTTCTACCGGTCCCTGCTGGGCGGGAACGTCAACCAGCCGGACCGGCGCTGGGCGGTCGACGAGAGCTGGGCGACGCTGCACGCGCCGTCGGGTCTGGTCCTCGCCTTCCAGCGGGCGACGGACCACCTGCCCCCGCGCCGGTCGGACCCCGCGCGGCCGCAGCAGTTCCACCTGGACTTCGGCGTGCCGGACCTCGACCGTGCGCAGGAGCAGGTGCTGGCGATCGGTGCGACGCTGCTCGAGGGGGACGCGGGCGGGCGCGGCTGGCGGATCTTCGCGGACCCGGCGGGGCACCCCTTCTGTCTGGTCCGCCACTAGCGGGTGGCGGGTGGCGGGGTCCGACAGGTCGGACCCCGCCTGCGGCGACCAAGATCATCAGATGCAGAATGTCCACATGCTGATACCGAACACGCTGAAGACGGCAGCGATCGACGATGCTGCGCTGATCGGCCGCTCCCTGGCCCGGGCTTTCGACGACGACCCGATGATGCGCTGGTTCTTCCCCAGCGACGCCTCGCGCGAGGCGTCGCTGGACAGCTACTTCAGCACGCTCTTCACCCGGCAGTACGTCTCCAACGCCGTGTGCGAGGTCACCGAGGCCGCCGCGGCCTTCTGGGTGCCCCCGGAGGCGCAGGCCAAGGCCGTTCCCGACGCGGAAACCATCCAGCGGCTGCGGGACATCCTCGGCGACCGCGCCGAGCTGTTCGGGGCCGCGGTCGAGGCGGCCGCGCAGCACACCCCCCAGGAACCGCACTGGTACCTCGCGGTGATCGGCGCCGACCCCGCCGCCCAGGGCACGGGCCAGGGAGCCGCACTGCTGCGCTCGGGCCTGGCCAAGGCCGACGCGGCCGGCCTGCCCGCCTGTCTGGAGTCCTCCAAGGCGTCCAACCTCCCCTTCTACGAGCACTTCGGCTTCGTGGTGCGCGAGGAGGTCCGGCTGCCCTGCGGCGGCCCGACCCTGTGGGCGATGCGCCGCGAACCGCGCCCCGCGTCCGACGCCGGGGCCGTGTGACGCACCGGGGCGGGCGGACCCGTCCGCGTGCGTACGTACGGCCGCTCGCCCCGGCCCACCCCGCGTCGTAGGCTGCATCCCGCACGGACGGACGGGAGGCCGAGATGGCCGAGACGGCGGTGACCGAGACGTGGTGACCGAGGTGACGGTGACCGAGGTGATGGCCGAGCTGGCCGCGCTCGAGGACCCGAAGGCCCGAGCGGTCAACGAGAAGCACGGTGACGACCACGGTGTGAACCTCGGCAGGCTGCGGGCGCTCGCGAAGCGGCTGAAGACGCAGCAGGACCTCGCGTGCCGGCTCTGGGAGACGGACGACACCGCGGCGAGGCTGCCGGCGATCCTGATCTGCCGCCCGAAGGCGTTCGAGCGCGACGAACTGGACGTCATGCTGCGCGGGGCGCGCGCCCCCAAGGTGCACGACTGGCTCGTGAACTACGTCGTGAAGAAGAGCCCGCACCAGGAAGAGCTGCGTCTGGCCTGGTCCGCGGACCCGGACCCGGTGGTCGCCAGTGCCGGCTGGGCGCTGACCACCGAACGCGTGGCGAAGAAGCCCGAGGGCCTCGACCTCGCGGGACTCCTCGACGTCATCGAGGCTCAGATGAAGGACGCCCCGGATCGACTCCAGTGGGCGATGAACCACTGCCTCGCGCGGATCGGCATCGAGCACCCCGAGTACCGCACCCGGGCCCTCGACATCGGTGAGCGCCTCGAAGTGCTCAAGGACTACCCGACTTCGGCGGGCTGCACCTCGCCGTTCGCGCCGATCTGGATCAACGAGATGGTGCGCCGGCAGGCCGCCGGGTGAAGGCCCGCCCGCACCGGCCCCCCAGGCCGGCGTGAGCCGCTGAATTCGGAGGCGGCGAACACCCGGCAGGGCGGATACTGCGGTTCCCGCAGACCCACCGAGGAGCTCCGATGATCACCTGGCGCCGGCTCGCCGAGCCCGATTTCCCGCAGCTGGGGACGTGGCTGGCGCAGCCGCACGTCGCGCGCTGGTGGAACCACGAGACCTCCCCGGAAGCCGTCACGCGCGACTTCGGACCCGCGGCCCGGGGGGAGGAGCCGGCCGAGGACCTGCTCGTCCTGCTCGACGGGGAACCGATCGGGCTCGTGCAGCGCTGCCGCCTCGCCGACTACCCGGAGTACCTGGCCGAGCTGGCGGCCGAGGTCGACGTGCCCGACGGCGCGGTGACGATCGACTACCTGATCGGCGATCCCGGCACCGCCGGCCGGGGACACGGCACGCGCATGATCCAGGCGGTCGTCGAGGCGACCTGGAGCGACCATCCCGACGCCACGGCGATCATCGTCCCGGTACAGGCCGCCAACCGGGCCTCCTGGCGGGCGCTGGAGAAGGCGGGCCTGCAGCGGGTCGCCGAGGCCTCCCTGGAACCCGACAACCCCGTCGACGACCGCACCCACTTCGTCTACCGCACGAACCGCCCGCCCCACGCGACGCCCGCCGCATAGGGGTAGAGCGTGCCGCTCACCCCGAGGAGGGAGCGGCGTCTTCGAGCGGGGGCTGGCCGAGATTCTCCCCGAGGTCCTCCCAGGCGGTGACCCGGTAGGCGATCTGCGGGTCGCCGTCAGCCATCTCTCGCGCGTCGGCCTGCAGGGCCTCCTGCTCGGCCGGGTCGAAGACGATCCGGATCACGGCGTCAAGTCGTACACGACCGGAACCCGTAAGGCGATGAGGTGGCGGGGCCACCCGGTCCGCTGGGCATCATGCGGCGGACGGAAAAGAAAGCGGCCGGCGCCCACTTCCGCCGAGGCGGGTGGCAAGGGCGCCGGCCTACCGAAAACACACACTCCGGGAGACCCGAGAGGCGTATCTCGCCTCCAAGTGTATTCGTACGGCGTGGTGTTGCTGCCCCACTCCACCTGCCGGCAGTGATGTAAGGCAGGTACTGTTTTCTTGTTGGTGATGGCAGCCCGCGGCACCGAGCCCACCCCCCGCCTCGATGAGCGGGTGGAGCGGGCGTCTGCGTCGGGCTGCGGGAGGGGGACGTGCTGGAGAAAGACACGGGACCTCCAGGGTGTCGGCGCGAAGGCGGTGGCGGCGCGCAGCCGGATGCCGACGGTTTCGTCCGGGCCGGCGGCGAGTCCGGGGATCGCCGGCACGGCCGCGGCGGGAACGGCGGCGACGCCGGCCTGGGCCAGGAGCTCAGCGAGCCGTGGGAGTTCGGCCGCGGCGGCGGTGGTCGGCCAGGCGGGTACGACGCCCCTGTGCAACCCCCACGGCCTGCCCGACCCAACGACCGACTGACGACCCCTCCGGCGCCACGAGCGCCCCGCCCCGTGATGAAGGAGAAGAACGTGATCCGCGCCGGACGCCTGCAGTACGTCCAGACCATGTCCGACCTGGCCGACGCCCTCGGCAAGAAGCTCACCACGATCCGAAACCAGAAGCCCTACGCCGCGCAGGGCCACCCGGCGCCGATCAGCTCGCCCGACGCCCGCAATCAGCTCTGGGACTCTGAGCAGACCACGGCCTACTACGCGGGCGAGCCCATCCCCGAGCTGCCCCAGGTTGACGACGACGAGGACCTCCTGGACCGCCACGAGGCTGCCGAACTCCTCCACATCGCCCCCGTGACCTGGAACACCTACAAGAGGACCTCGGGCCTGGCCGCGGGCATGGTCCTCGTGCCCGCCGGACCCAAGGGCACCGAGCACTGGCCCCGCCGCCTGGTCCTCGCGTACAAGAACAACCGGCCCGGCCGCGGCGCCGGCGGCGGCCGCCGCGAGGGCAGCGGCGACATGATCCCCCGCGACGAGATCCTCTCGCGGATCGCCGAGCTCCTGGACGCCGACCCCGCCGTCACCGTCGAGACCGTCTCCGACACCCTCGGCATCACCAAGTTCCCCACCGCGCAGTCCGGTCTGGCCACCCTGCGCGGCCAGCGCATCGCCGACCTCATCGAGCAGCAGCCCGGCCTCGACCTGAAGGACGCCGCTCTCCAGCTGGGCTACCCCGCCATCACCCACCGCGCCGCCGTCGCGTTCGCCGAGTGCGAGCTCCGCGCCCGCAGTGCCCAGCCCTACCTGCAGCACACCGCCGACGTCTTGGCCGCCGCCGGCGTCGCCCAGCAGGCACAGGTGGAGCTGCGCCAGCTCGACGGAGGCGCCATGGCCGCCGCCGTGCTGCTCGACACCGACCAGCCGGCCGCGGCCGCGGTGTGGGACTCCCGCTACGGCTGGCGCACTTCGACCAGCCGCCGACACCCCATCGGCAAGGACACCTGCACCCCGCCCGAGGGCGAGGGGATCCGCTACCTGGGCAGCGGGCTGCAACCCGAGCCCGAAGAACTCCTCGCCGCGCTGCGCGACGGCCGCAAGGGCACCAAGCGCCCTCACACCAGGCCCTGAACCGGGCCGGCCGCCTGTGGCAGCCGGGTCCGGGCGGCGGCGGTGGTCGACCAGATGCGCAGCGCCCCGGTCTTGCCGTTGCCGGAAGCGGTGATCGAGCGGGTCGAGGCGCTCCAAGCCGGCGCGGGGGCCTCTTCGGGGGCGCCGGCCTCGTCGGCGCCTGGCCGCCCAGGCCTGGCCGCCGACGCGATCGCGGCTCTGGCCTGGTCCTGCCGCTGTGGTCATCGGCCCTGATCATCGGCGCCGTAGGGGGTCTGCCTGTGCAGGACTTCCGCTCGTTCCCGGGGAGGCGACCATGCGCGGGCGTGCAGGACGACGCCCGGTTGCACGCTAGAGGTGGGCCAGGGCGAACGCGGACAGAAACCCGACCACCGTGACCAGTCCCGTCAGCAGGTGCACCTTGCTGTAGGCCTCGGGGATCATCGTGTCCGCGATCATGGCGAGGATCGCCCCGCCCGCCACTGCCGTGATCATCGCCATCACCGCCTCGGAGGCCCCGCCGAGCAGCGCGTACCCGGCGAGTGCCGCCAAGCCGCTGATCAGCGCGATGCCGCCCCACAGGGTGAAGACGTAGCGTCGGCTGCGGCCGGCGCTGCGCATGCCGGCGGCGCTGGCCAGGCCCTCGGGCAGGTTGCTGATGAACACCGCTGCCACCGTGGCAGTGCCGAGGTGGCCGCCGCCCAGGAGGCTCGTACCGATCACCACGGACTCCGGCACCCCGTCGAGCAGCGCGCCCAGCGCGATGGCGTTGCCCGAACCGGGCGTCTCGGACTCCGACGGCTGCTGCTGCCCGGAGCGCTTGCGGTGCTGAGCGCCGCGCCGCGCCAGCAGCGCGTTCGCCCCCGAGTACACCGCGGCCCCGCCGACCGCACCCAGGACGACGGGCGCGATGCCGGAGCGCTCGTACGCCTCGGCGATCAGCTCGAAGGACACCGCGGAGAGCAGCACGCCGCTGCCGAACGCCATGACGAGCGCGATCCAGCGGGGCGGGACCCGCACGAGCAAGCCAACGGCGGCGCCGACCAGCAGCGCCGCGCCCGCGAAGAGGCCCCACCCACCCGCAACCAGCGCTCCCACCACAAGATCCCCTTTCCACCAGCTGTCAGATGCTGCGCATGTACCCGCCGAGCCGGGCCGCAACGGCGTGGGGCGGCTCGAGTCCGCTACGCCGACGGTCGCGGCGAGCGGCGGGAAAGCGTGTGCCGCTGCGTCCGTCCGGGCAGCATGGGGCGGGGCCCCCGCGACGCGAGGGCGAGTCGACGGTCGGGTGGGGAGATGAAGATGAGCCGGGCACGTGTAGTGGTGCAGCCCGACGCGGGGAGAACTCGCCTGGTGGTGTGTGAGGGTGAGCTCGACGCAGACACATCCGTGCCCCTGGCGGATGCCGGCGAGGCCGCCGTGAGCGATCCGGCGGTGCAGCGCATCGTCCTGGACATGTCGGGCGTGACCTTCGCCGATTCGTCCCTGCTCAACATCCTGCTCCGGATCCACCGCAGCGGCCGCCTGGTGGTGGCCGGCCCCCTCCACCACAGGCTCGTCGCTCTGCTGGAGCTCACCGGCGCCCACACGGTCCTGACCATCACCGACAGTCTGGCCGCAGCGCGCACGCACCCGCTGGGCTGACGGGCCCGCGCGGCCCGGCACGGACGCCGACCTGGATGGCAGATGAGCCGGAGCCGGGAACGCGCGATCGCCGAGCATCCTCAGCTGGGGAGCGCCAGGGGTGCACCGTGTGGTGGCGGGCAAGGTCACAGCAACGCAGCGATGCCCTCTCGGTTGTCGGGCAGCCTGGCTGCACGGAACCACAGCACGTTCCTGCCGATGCCGCCCGTCGCCTCGTCGGTGTCCACGAATGCCCGCAGCAGGTCGCGTTGGGCAGAGGAGAGCGGGTGGGCCGGGTCGTAGCCACCGGCAAAGGCTCTGAGCAGGATCGGCCCGCGCTCGAAGTCGACGACCGACGTGCCCCGCGCGGCCACGATGGCGACCGCCACCGGTGCCACCTCTTCAAAGGTTTCGGCCAGGGCGAGCGCGGAGCGCAGCACGGTGAACCGGAACCACCCGTCGAGCCCGGGCAGAGGCTCGGGGAACCATCCGTCCGTCGTCTGCGGGTCCCGAAGGGCGTCGAGGAGAACGGCGAGAGCGCGCGGCCGATCGACTTGGGCGGGCCCGAGCGCAGCGCAGACCCGCACAGCCGGGTCGGAGTCGGTGAGCAGGTCGGAGGTGTTCATCCCCCACATGCCGAGCGCCCGCGCCACACTCGCTCGCTCCCGTCGCCCCGAAGCGGTGCCCAGACGTGCCCGCAGCAGCGTGGCGGCCTGCGGCACCCGGTCGGCGAGCCCCGGCGCGGCGAGGAGCGGCAGTGCGGCGCCGAGCGCGGCCTCTCGGACGTGGGGATCGGGAGAGGAGAGGAACGGTTCGACGGCGTCGTACAAGGCGGGGCGTATCTCCCGGCACGCGTGCAGTGCGGCGAGCTCGTCCGGGTCGTGCTCGCGTCGTGTCCCGTCATGCCAGGGCTCCCACTGCCAGTCGGTCCGGTCGCGCACGGGGTCCTCCCCATAGGCGGCCGACTCGGCAACTTGTCCCAGCCAGACGAGCAGGGCGGCCCGCAGGCTCCGCGGCGGGCCGCCGTCCCACGGGAAGTGCCCCTCGTGCTCGGCGAGGGCCATGCGATGGTCGAGGATCGCGGCGACGAACAGCGCCGCGGGCGCGGTGACGGTGTACAGCGAGCCCTGGTGCAGCACGCCCATGTCCAGCGCGGCCAACGCCTCGGAGCGAACCTCGGGATCTTCGTCCACGAGGGAGCACAGCGAGACGGGTATGTCCTCGCCGGAGCCGTAGGCGTGCTGGAGAGACTCCCAGTTCGTCCCGCACAGCACAGCCTGGGCGGCCGCCGGCAATCCGCCCAGGGTCCGCGTCATCCGGGCAAGCTCGTCATCCGTCATCCCCGCAGCCTGTCAGCCCCCACTGACAACGCCCGCTTCTCGGAAGAGGGAAGGAGCTCCACACGTGTGGGCCTCACCTTGTCGGCCACTACGGAACGGCTCTCGTGCGAGGCCTGAAGGATCAGTGCGGTGCGGCGGGTGTTGCCGCGGATCGTGGAGGGCGCCAGTGGCCGGCTGGGGGGCATCGACGACTTCCGCGCCGTCACCCGCGCGGAACTCCACACCGTCCTACGGACGTCCCCAAAGCCGATGCCACCCAGCTCTCGGAAGGCGGTGCGTCCTGGGCCGTTGCGTTCACCAGCCACGAACCGTTCCACTCGACGTTCCACACGTCGCCGAGCGAGTTCTCGAACTCCACGAAACTCCCTGGAGCACCTTCGAGCAGCCCGAGCTCCCTCAACAGCACGTCCTGCGTGGAGAATCCGCGGGATGTGCCCACACTGCCGCCCTTGGTCCTGGTGTTCTCGTATCGCATCCGCAGGTAGGGGGCCGGGGGCCTGGAGACGATCGTCGGCCGCAGCATGCGCTTGAATCGAAGGACCGCTTCCTCCAAGGTCTCGTCCCCGCGGAACTCGCACTGGTAGGCCGGGAAGACTGCTGAGACGACCTCGTTCAGGGCATCGTTCCGGCCCTGGTGATAGCCGTGCACGGGCGGTGAAGCGGCTGCCACCGAGTCGAAGCGGTAGGTCCCGTACGAGAATCCGGTAGCCGTCGTGAGCGGTGCGGCGCCAGGTCCGCGCCCGAGGCTGCGCTGTCTCGCGAACGCGAGGACGGCCCTTGCCAAGCCTTCGTCGTGCACGTCGAGCGAGTTCATCTGATAGGCCCAGCCTCCGTCGGCGTCCACGGCCAGGGAGAACATGAAGCGCGACATGGGCGACCATCGCCAGGCCGAGGGAAGGCCCGGTACCTCCGCGGCGTTCCCGATCTCCGCGACGGCCTGCTCGATGTTCATGTCCCCATCTTCTCCGCACGACCTCCGAACTCTCGACACGGTGCCGCGGCGGTCCGACGCGGGAACGGCCCGGTCCGGCGCCGCTCTTTTCCGGTGCCGGACCGGGCCGTTCGGTCGTGCGTCGGTCCGTGGTCAGCGCTTGGGGCAGGCGGCCTGGGTGACCTTGCCGGCCTTGGCCGTCGACGTGCCGGGGTCCAGGGTCAGGCACTTGCCGGTCCACTGGTTGATGAAGTAGTAGCCGTGCGACTGGCCGTTGCTGTCGGTGTTGGTCGGCATGACGTTCCACAGCTGGCTGCCGGAGAACCACTTGGTCTCGCAGGGCCACCAGAAGAGCTGCGTGCCGTCGCCGGGCGGGGTCCCGTTGTTGTACGGCACGGTCAGGCAGGAGCCGTTGCCCGCCTTGATCCAGTAGTGGCCCTTGCAGTCATAGTTCGGCTTGGTGGCCGTCCACTGGTGGCTGCTGGGCGCCGGGTTCGCGCAGGCCCGCTGCGTGACGAGGCCGCCGGAGCCGTCGGGGAACTCGTCGCCGCGCACCATGCAGCGGTTGGTGCCGTAGGTGCTGACGTACTGCTTGGCGGCGTTGACGGTCCACACCGCCGGGTCGGGCTCGAAGACGTAGTTGTCGCGGTTGAGTTCGTCGACCACCGACACGGGCGTGAGGCCCGACTTGTCGGAGATCTGGTAGTGGTCCACCGCGACGAAGTTCGGGTTGCGGCCGCCCGCGGCGGGCCGGCACGACTTCTCGATCCGGCTCTTAAGCTGGGTGCCGTTGTCGATCTTGGCGTAGGCCTTCGGGTCGAGGTTGTCCGAACTGAACTGGTTCATGGTGAACAGCGGGGTGAGGCCGGTCGTCCCCGGCATCGGGTTCGTGTCCAGCCGATTGTCGTTGCGCGACTCACAGCCGAACGGCTGACCCTGGCCGTAGCTGTACCGGTTCTCCACGGTGTGCGACCAGGTGTTCATCAGCGTGCCGGAGCCGGCGGCCACGTCGCCCCAGCTGTCCTGGAAGATCACCAGGCGCTGGTTGGCGGAGACCATGTCCTTCAGCCGCGGCCAGTTGCTGCTGAAGATGCCCCAGTCGTTCTGGTCGAAGAGCATCTTGCCGGCGCCCTTGGCGTCCAGCAGGTCGGTGATGGACTTGCTGAGCGTCTCGCGGCTCGCGTAGTTCTCCAGGAAGATCGTCACCACCTCCTGCGGGTTCTTCTGCAGGAAGTTCACCACGGTCAGCAACGCGGAGTTGAACTGCTCGTAGCACAGGGACGTGCCGCCGTGGCAGAGCTCGACGGGACCTGTGCCCTTGGGGTCGTACGTGTCGAGCATCAGCCCGCGCACTCCGCCGTCGAGCTGCTCCTTGATGCTCTGCGACTGGTTCGGCGGGACCGGCCAGTTCACGTCGGTGTTGGCGTAGGCGTTGTGCGAGGTCACGAACGACCACTGGTGGTAGCGCGCGTTCCCGTACTTGCTGCTTGCCGCCACCGCCCCTGTGGGAGCCGTCAGTGCCGAGGCCAGGACGAGGAGCACGAGCGCGGGCAGGGCGAGCAGGCGCAGCAGGCGAGCATGGCGGTCGGCGCCCGGACGGGACGCGGTACCACTGGTTCTCATGTGTCATTCCCCTGGTAGAAGCAGCCGCCGGCGACCGCGGTCACGGTACGGCGGCGACCGGGTGTACGAAGGTGCTCCGGGCCCGGTGCGCAGCCGCACACGAGGGCGCGGGCGGAGCGGCGTCGGGCGGGCCACCGGCGGGGCTGGTCGGGCTCCCTCCGGGGTCGCCCCAGCCAACCGCGGCCGGCCGATCCGGACCAGGCAGTTCATCCGGCAGAAGTACGGTCCGGCATACTTCTGCCGGATGAAAGGACCGGCGGACCGGCCGGTTCGCGCGGCACCGGGGGACGAGCGGTATGGGGACGGACACACCGGCCACCGGCGGGTTCGGCGAGCACCTGCTCCGCCTGCGCACGGACGCCGGGCAGAGCCAGGAAGTGCTGGCGCACGCCGCGGGGTTGAGCGTACGGGCCCTGTCGGACATGGAGCGCGGCCGGTCGCGGGGGCCGCAGCGGCGCACCGTCGCGGCCCTGGCCGCGGCGCTGGGGCTGGACGCGACCGGCACCGAGGAACTGGAACGCGAGGCCAGCCGGGGACGGCCCCGCGCGCGCCGGGCCCCGGCTGAGGCGGCGGCCGGCTCGCACGCGGGCGCGGGCCCGGCGGCGGACTCGGACCCGTACGCGGGCGCCGACCCCGCGGCCGGTGCCGGCGGCGCGGCGGACGCCGGTGGGAAGCCGGCGATCGGGCCGCCCGGAGGCGCCGGCCCGGGCCCCGCCACCCCGGGCCCCGCCGTCCGCCACACCCTCGCCCTTCCGCGTGACCTGCGCGACTTCACCGCACGCGGGCCCGCCCTGGCGCGGCTGGCGGCCCTGGCCGAGCGGTCCGACCCCGACCGGCCGCAGGTGGCGGTCGTCTGCGGGCAGCCCGGCCTGGGCAAGACCGCCTTCGCCGTGCACGCCGCCCACACCCTGGCAGCCCTCTTCCCCGACGGCCGGTTCTACCTCGACCTGCGCGGCATGGATCCGCAACCGACCCCGCCCCGCGACGCCCTCGCCCGCCTGCTGCGCGCCCTCGGCGCCACCGACGTACCCGCCGACACGGACGACCGCAGCGGCCTCCTGCGCTCCCTCCTGCGCGACCGCCGCGTCCTGCTCCTCCTGGACAACGCCGCGGACGAGAACCAGGTACGGCCCCTGCTGCCGGGGGAGGGCGCCTCCCTCACCCTCGTCACCAGCCGCCACGCCCTCGCCGGCCTCGAAGCGGTCCACCGCACCGAACTCGCCCTGCTCCGGCGCGAAGAAGCCGTCGAACTCCTCACCCGCATCATCGGCCCGCACCGGGTCACACGAGAAGCCCAAGCCGCGCGCGACCTCGCCGAACTCTGCGGCCACCTCCCCCTGGCCGTCCGCATCGCCGGACAACGCCTCGCCGCCCGCCCCACCGAGCACATCGGCAAACTCGCCACCCAGCTCGCCGAACAGGGCGGTCGCCTCGACGCCCTGAAGGCCGGCTCCCTCGAGGTCCGGGCCGCTTTCGCCCTCTCCTACCGGCAACTGAGCCCGCAGGCACGGACCGTCTTCCGACGCTCCTGCCTGGCCGGCGGCCCCGACTTCAGCCCCCGGACCGCCGGCCTGTTGGCCGACCTGCCCGCCCGCACGGCCGCCCGGTATGCCGAGGACCTGGTCGACGCCGGCCTCCTCCAGTCCCACCCCACTGCTGACCGCTACCGCTACCACGACCTCCTGCGCCTGTTCGCGGCCGAGCAGTTGGCCGAGGAGGACGGGCCCGAGGAGATCGCCGCCTCCGAGGACCGGGCCGCCCGCTGGACGCTGCGCCGGGCCACCGCCGCCGCCCGGCACTTCGAGGTGGAGTACGGGTCGGCCGCCGCCCAGGGTGACGCGGAAGGCGATCCCGACCCGGCCACCGCGCCGGTCGGCAGTGACCGGGCCCGGGCCTGGCTGGAGGAGGAACGGGCCCAGTGGCTCGGGGCCCTGCGCCACGCCCAGTCGACCGGCCGGCACCGGCAGGTCGTCGACGCGGCAGAGGCGATGCACTGGTTCTCCGACGCCACCATGGACTGGGAGCTGTGGGCCGAGGTGTTCCTGCGGGCCGCCGACTCCGCCCGGGCGCTGGGCAGCACCCGCGAGGTGGCCGTGCAGCTGAACTACCTGGCCTGGGCCCGAAACATGTGCGTCTTCGACTACGCCGGAGCGCTGGCCGCCGCGGACGCCGCTCTGGAGGCGGCCCGCGAGGCGGGCGACGAGCTCCAGGTGGGCTGGGCCCTGGGATACGGCGCGGGGGCGCTCCAGCGGCTCGGCCGGATCGGGGAGGCCGTCGCCCGGCTGAGGTCGTCGGTCGCCCGGTTCGCCGGGCTGTCCTGCGGCGAGAGCAGGCTGGCCGAACTCACCGCCCTGAACGCGCTGGGCCAGGTCCTGCGCATGGACGGCCGACCCGAGGAAGCACTGGCCATCCACCGCCGCAGCGAGGCGCTCTGCCGGGCGGGCATCCCGGGGCGGCCGACGGTAGTGAGCCGTGCCTACCTGTCCCTGGTCACCCAGAGCATCGGCAACGACCTGGCCGCGCTCGGCCGGTGGAGCGAGGCGGAGGCGACGCTGCGTGAGGTGCTGAGTCTGCGTGCGGTGGACCCGGTGTCCTTCTGGAGCGAGACCGCCCGGCTCGAGCTGGGCGTCGCCCTGCGGCACCTGGGCCGTCACGACGAGGCCCGGCACACCCTGACGGCCGCCCACGAGGCCCTGGTCCGCCTCAACCACCCCCGGCAGCTCGAAGCCGCCGCCGAGCTCAGCACCCTGGAAGCCGCTGCCGCCGCCAGCGTCCGTACTCACGGCAGAGCCGCCGACCGCCCCGGCGGACCTCGATGACCAGGCCCCTGGCCGCCGCACGCCCCGCTCACGATCCCGATCCAGCAGGTCGCTGCCGCCTGTAACGGTGCCCGCGGGAGCCGGGCCCCCGCAGGCCCGAGGCTGCCTGCTGACCCCCCCCGCTCGGCCCCCCGGGGGCCGGGCGGAAGTGGCAGCCGCCCGGCGCCGAACTCACCACCCCGCACCCTGGGGAGGGTGCGGGGGCGCGAGCAGCAGTGCCGGTGCCGGGCGCGCAGGCGGCGCGCCCGGCCGTCACTCACTTCTTGTCGGTGCGGAGTGGGTGACCGCACAACTCCTCGTACTCGTCGCGCTCCTCCGAGGTGTAGTCCTCACCGCCGTACACGGTTCCGGAGCACTGCTGGTGCCGGAGACGCCGGTCCTGGTCCGACGTGGTCAGCGCCATGTCGACCTGAGCCCAGGCGATCAGGCCGACGCAGAGCAGCGTCATCAGGTACAGGAACGCGGCGAACTTGCCGTGAAGCGTCGGGAAGGTGATCGTCACCTGGCGAGGCTGGGGCGGCATGGGAGGCGCGGGCGGCAGGTTGTAGGCCGGGGTGGTGGGTGGCTCGGGTATCGAGGTCACGGGCCTGGCTTCTCTCTTTTGATGTGATCGCGTCGCGCCGGAGTGAACTGTAGGGGATGCGGTGCGGAGGCCCGCTACCGGCGACCCACACAAAAACGAAGCCACCCAGGAGGTCATGCAAAGCGGATCGTGTGCTGTGAAGGATCACGGTGGGCGCCGTTGAGCCGCTATCGCCGAAGGCACGCGAGCGGACGGCCGCCCGTCCTACAACTGCCCCACCTCGGGGATCGGGGTTCCCTCGAAACGCCGGATCCGGCCGACCGGTGCTCAGTCCTCGTGCCGTCGTCAGGAGCGGGCGAGGCGGGCCGCGAGGTAGGGCGCGGTCGCGCTGCGGCGGGTCCTCGCCACCTTGGCCGGCGGGCCCGCCGCGACGACCCGCCCGCCCGCGTCGCCGCCACCCGGCCCCAGGTCGATCACCCAGTCGGCGGTGGCGATCGTGTCCAGGTCGTGCTCGACGAGGACTACGGTGTTGCCGGCGTCGACGAGCCGATGCAGCAGTCTCAGCAGCAGCGCGATGTCCGAGGGGTGCAGCCCCGCCGTCGGCTCGTCGAGCAGGTAGAGCGCGTGCCCGCGGCGGGCTCGCTGCAGTTCGGTGGCCAGCTTGATGCGCTGCGCCTCGCCACCGCTGAGTTCCGTCGCGGGCTGACCCAGCCGCAGGTATCCCAACCCCACCTCGCGCAGCGTCTCCAGACTGCGGGAGGCGGCCGGGACGGCGGACAGGAACTCGGCGGCGTCGTCGACGGACAGCGCCAGCACGTCCGCGATGTTCTTGCCGCGATAGGTGACTTCCAGTGTTTCGGCGTTGTACCGGGCGCCCCGGCAGGTCGGGCACGGCGCGTACGTGCCGGGCAGGAACAGCAGTTCCACCGCGACGAATCCCTCGCCCTGGCAGGTCTCACACCGCCCTTCCGGCACGTTGAAGGAGAACCGCCCGGCCGAGTAGCCGCGCGCCCTGGCCTCGTCCGTCGTCGCGAACAGCTTGCGCACCGCGTCGAACATTCCCGTGTACGTGGCCAGGTTGGACCGGGGCGTCCGGCCGATGGGCCGTTGGTCGACCCGGACCAGCCGGTCGAACGACTCGACCCCCGACGCGTCCTGGACATCGACCTCCAGCTGCGCCTCGTCCGGCTCCTCGGGTACGAGTCCGAGGTGGCCGCGGACGACCTCGGCGAGCACCTGCGTCACGAGCGTCGACTTTCCGGAACCGGACACGCCCGTCACCGCCGTCAGTACGCACAGCGGTACGTCGACCGACACGTCGTGCAGGTTGTGGCGGGAGACACCGCGCAGGTGCAGCCAGCCGTGCGGCGTGCGCGGCCGGTGATCGAGGGGCCGGGCGCGCCCGAACAGGTACTGGCTCGTGGCCGACTCCCGGACCCGCTCAAGGCCGGCGACCGGGCCGCTGTACAGCACGCGCCCGCCGCCCTCGCCCGCACCGGGGCCGATGTCGACCACCCAGTCCGCCCGCCGTACGACGTCCATGTCGTGCTCCACGACGAACAACGTGTTGCCCGCCGCCTTGAGTCGGTCCAGCACGTCCAGCAGCGGCTCCGCGTCAGCCGGGTGCAGGCCCGCGGAGGGTTCGTCGAGGACGTAGACGACGCCGAACAGCCCCGAGCGCAGCTGGGTGGCGATCCGCAGGCGTTGCGCCTCGCCGGGCGACAGGGTCGTCGAACGGCGCCCGAGGCTGAGATAACCGAGGCCCAGGTCAAGCAGTACCTCGATCCGCGCGACCAGATCGCCGCAGATCCGGACCGCGACCTCGGTCGTCTCCCCGGACCGGGCGGTCGACGTGGTGGCGTCGGCCTTGGACCGCCCGGCGACGGGCCGCAGCAGCGCCACGACCCCGGTGAGCGGCATGGCGTTGATCTCGGCGATGGAACGTCCGGCGAAGGTCACGGCGAGTGCCTCCGGCCGCAGTCCGCTGCCGTGACACTCGGGGCAGGGGACGCTCCTGACGAACCGGAGCGCCCGTTCGCGCATCTTCTCGCTCTTGGAGTCGGCGAGGACGTGCATGACGTGCTTGCGGGCGCTCCAGAACTTGCCCTGGTAGCCGTAGTCGATCCGGTCCTCCTCCGGCTCGATGTACACGGAGGGCTGCTCGTCCGTGTACAGCAGCCAGTCCCGGTCCTTCTTCCTGAGCCTGCGCCACGGTCGGTCGATGTCGATCCCCAGGCCGCTCACGACACTGCGCAGGTTGGCGCCCTGCCAGGCACCCGGCCAGGCGGCGATCGCCCCGTCGCGGATGCTCAGCGAGGGGTCGGGGACGAGCAGGTCCTCGGCGACGTCGTGGACGACGCCCAGTCCGTGGCACTCCGGGCAGGCGCCGGCCGCGGTGTTGGGTGAGAACGACTCGGCTTCCAGCCGTGCGGCCCCGGGCGGATAGGTGCCGGCGCGGGAGTACAGCATGCGCAGCAGGTTGGACAGCGTGGTGATGGTGCCGACCGTCGAGCGCGAGCTGGGCGACCCGCGTCGCTGTTGCAGGGCCACGGCGGGTGGCAGTCCGGTGATTTCCTGTACGTGGGGTGCGCCGACCTGTTGCAACAGTCTGCGGGCGTACGGTGCCACGGACTCGAAGTAGCGCCGCTGGGCTTCCGCGTACAGCGTGCCGAACGCGAGCGAGGACTTGCCCGAACCGGAGACTCCGGTGAAGGCGACCATCGCGTCCCGCGGAACGTCGACATCGATGTTCCGAAGGTTGTTCTCACTGGCGCCCCGGACATGTACGAAAGGGTCCCTCGCGTCCTTGTTCACCGTTCCTGATTACCTGATCACGCCGGGAACCGCGCGACAGGCGCCGTCGCCGAACCCCGCTCACACGGGTACCGGAAAGTCCCGGACGAGCGGCTCCCGGGGAAGCCGCGCCGTGGCAAGCGTCACGGTGACGGGAATTGCGGAGATGTTGTCAGACCCCTTGAGGGTTCTGCTCAAGGTATGGGAATTCCTTGTCGTGTATTGAGCAGTCCGGGCGGGCGGGCGGGCCGCATTCTTGCCCGCGGGCGACAGGGTGGTGGACATTTCGACGACCCCCGGTAGCCCCGCCCGCGGCCGGGCTCCGAGGGGTGGCCGGTCTCCTTCTGCTCTAGTCCGGAGAGCGGGTCCAGCCGATGGCCTCCAGGCGGGGGGCGTCGGCGGGGCGGTCTTCCGCGAAGAGGAGGTGGGTCGGTTCCGACACGCGGACGATGTCCACGTAGATCCCGCGGCCGACGTAGCGGCCGGTCGCGGTGTGGCGGAAGCGCAGCCGTACCTCGCGGCCCGACCAGGCGGCCGTGAGGGGGGCTTCCAGGCGGTGCCAGGTGCGGCCGGACCAGCCGCTCACCGCGCCGCGGGGCCATTGCTCGGGCGCGCCGCCGGTGGACCGGACGGTGCTGAAGGGTAGCGGTTCCCAGTGCTCCCCGTCGGCCGAGGCCTCCAGGTGCAGGGCGCCCTCGCCGGGCACGGTGTCCCACCACACCGCGCAACGCAGCCGGGCGGCGGCCGTGGCGGGGGTGAGCGGCGGCAGGGTGAGCGTGCCCGAGGCACCCGGCTGGATCCCCGAGAACCAGGCCGCGCCGCCGTGCCGGGTGCGGACCGGTACGGCGCGGGCGAAGCGGTTGCCGACGGCCACACGCGGCGCGCTGCCGGCGCGCCAGGTGCGGACGGGGTGGACGGAGTTGCCGAGCAGGACCAGGAAGGAGTCGGTGGACGGGTCGAGGACAAGGGAGGTGCCGGTGAAGCCGGTGTGACCGGCGGAGTGCGGGGTGGCCATCGCGCCCATGTACCAGTGCTGGTAGAGCTCGAAGCCGAGACCGTGGTCGTCGCCGGGGAAGGCCGTGTTGTAGTCCGTGAAGAGCAGCTCGACGGAGGCGGGGCGCAGGATGCGCCTGCCCGCGTACACCCCGCCGTCGAGGAGGGCGCGGGCGAGGACGGCCAGGTCCCAGGCGGTGCCGAAGACGCCGGCGTGGCCCGCGACGCCGCCGAGCGCGTACGCGTTCTCGTCGTGGACCTCGCCCCACACCAGCCCGCGGTCGAGGCCGGACCAGGGCGGGCGCTGCACCTCGGTGGCCGCGGTGACCCGGCGCCAGGAGAGCGGTGGGTTGTAACGAGTGCGCTGCATCCCGAGTGGAGCAGTGATCTCGTCGCGGAGCAGGACATCCAAAGTGCGACCAGTGATCTGTTCCAAGAGCAGCTGGAGGGTGATCAGGTTCAGGTCGGAGTACCGGTAGACCGTCCCGGGAGTCTCCTGCGGCCTCACCGACCACAGCAGCCTCAGACGACCCTCCCGCGTGGACTCCTTGTAGAAGGGTGCCCAGGAGCGCAGCCCCGAGGTGTGGGTGAGCAGTTGGCGGACGGTGATCACCTCCTTGCCGCCCCCGGTGAACTCCGGCAGGTACCGGCGCACCGGAGCCTCCAGCTCCAACTGCCCCCGTTCCATCTGCTGCACGGCCAGGATGGAGGTGAACAGCTTGGTCAGCGAGGCCAGGTCGAAGACGGTGTCCTCCGCCATCGCGATCCGCTCGGCCGCCGGGAACTCCCGGACCCGGTCGGTCCGCCCGTCGTAGTCCGCGTAGCGAACGGCCTCGCCCATGGCCCGGTGCAGGGCGATGGTGCGGCCCCGGCCCGCGAGGACCACCGCTCCGGCGTAGTAGGGGTGTTCGGGGGAGGGGCCGAGGAACCGCCGGGCCTCGTCCGCGACCCCCTCCAGGTGCTTCTCCAGCAGCCCGGCCTGGCGTGCGGACCCGTACCGCAGACGCAGGCCCTGGAGGGCGCGTCGCTCGGCCGGGTTGCCCGAGGCGCCGGCGGAGCCGGGGAGTGCGGCGTGCAGGACGAGTACCCCGCCGAGGGCGAGCAGCCGCGCCCCGAGCCGCCGCCGCGTCAGCCGCCCGGCCTCACCCCCTTCTCCGGGCCCCTCCGCTTGCGCACGACCAACGCCGCCGACGCCGCCGGTGGCGCCGCTGATCTGTTCGGTGCTCGCGGTGCTCGCGGTGCTCGCGGTGCTCGCGGTGCTCGCGGTGCTCGCGGTGCTCGCGGTGCTCGCGGTGCTCGCGGTGCTCGCGGTGCTCGCGGTG